>DASVLM010000053.1:0-16151 GCA_036384875.1 Noviherbaspirillum sp. | reverse complement strand
TTGCCTCCTACATCCGTCATGACGACCGGACTGCCGCGAACAAGGACGCGAATCAATGGGCGCTCGGCTACTCGTATCGCCTGTCGAAGAGAACCGACCTCTACGCCGCCTATGCGCGCATCGATAACAGCAATGGCGCGGCGTTCACGGTCGGCAATGCGACCGACACGGGTTCGGGGGACAAGGCCTTCAACCTGGGCGTGCGGCATTCATTCTGACCAGGTTCTTGTCGATTCATAAAGTCGCTGGAGGGTTACTGAGAGGTCTGTAACCCTCCAGGTCAAGCGGGGCTCTGATATCGCTTTCGACAAGTTGATCGGACTGGCAAACGATAGCCCGCCGGCCGCTACACCTTCATCGGCAAAATAATCATCTGCAGCGCCTTGAAGTGCAGCCGCCGCTGAATCGCCAGCGCTGCCTGGTTGTGCAGCATCCGGGTGAACCAGTTGTCCTGCGTGAACACCAGGTTGCTGGTGAAGAAAATCGCATTCGGATATTCCTTGCTGATTTCCTCGCACATCTCGGTCAGCTTGCTGACGGCGTCGGTCCCGAATCCCAGGAACCCGGATGAGGCAAGGCCGTAGCTGTGGCAAAAGTCGACGAAGTAGTTCAGGGTAGCCTGTGCTTCCTTGCGGATTTTTTCGACCTCGCCTTCGCCGCCGTAGGCGTGCGCATCGACCGTGCGGACGTTGACGAAGACGAAGTTCTTGAAATGCCCCGGGAACATGCGCTGCACCCAGAGAAAGGCATGCAAGCCACCGCCGCGCGAGGAGCCGACGATGAACACTGCCGTCGGTTCCTCGGGGTTGGACTCCACCGGGCCGACGTGCGGGCCGAACGGCTGGTTGGCGAACACTTCGTCCACCTTCGCAATCTTTTCCTTCGTATCGCGATAATGCAGGCGGATATAGAGGCACAGCGCGATCACCAGCGCGGTGATCAAGAGCGTCATCCAGCCGCCTTCAAAGAATTTCTCGAAGACCGTGACGACGAGAATGCTGGAGGTCACCAACAGGCCGATGCCGGACAACAGCAGGCGGCGCTTCCACGGGATGCCGTCCTTCCTGTGCTTGACCCAGTAGATGCACAGGCCGGCAAGCGAGAGGCTGAAGGTCAGGAATACGTTGATGCTGTACAGCACGACGAGCAGGTCCACCTTGCCTGCGGTCCAGAACAGCACCGCGAAAGCCGCAACGCCCATCACCAGGATGCCGTTCTGCGTGACCAGCCGGGTCGAGAGGTAGCGGAATTTGTGCGGTACCCAGGAATCGATTGCCATGTTCGACAGCACCGCCGGGCCGCCGAGGAAGCCGGCATTGGCCGCCACCAGCAGCAACCCGCCTTCCAGTGCCAGCACCACACTCAAGGCGATACTGCCGGTGGTGCCGGTCAATCCCATGTTGCCCAGGATGGCGTTAAACACCACGGCGTTCAGCGTCTGCCCTTCCACCGGCACCGCATTCCACAGCAGGTAGAGCAGGATGATGCCGGCAGCCGTGAACGCCAGGCTGAACGCCATGTAGAGCATGGTCAGCTTGCCGGTGCGCACGCGCGGCTCGGCCAGCGAATTCACGTTGTTCGATACCGCCTCGATGCCGGTGTAGGTACCGCCGCCCAGCGAGTACGCCTTGAGCAGCAGCGCGATGGTGAAGAACCATGACGTCTGCGCGGCGAATTTGTTCGTTTCGGCGACCGTATCGGGAAGCAGCGAGGGAATGCCCGATGCATGGACCATCATGCCGTAGACGATGAGGATCGCGTGGGTAATGACGAAGCCGAGGAAGATCGGCAGCAGCACCTTGATCGATTCCTTCGCGCCGCGCAGGTTGATGAACAACAGGAAACCCACCAGCGCGATCTCGACGCCCAGCTTCCAGGCCTGTGCGCCAAGCGGCAGCAGGCTGAACACCTGGTCGACGCCGCTGGCGATGGAGATCGCGATCGTCAACACGTAATCGACGATGAGCGCCGCGCCGGACACCAGGCCGGCATAGGGCCCGATCAGCGTGCTCGCAATGCGGTAACCGCCGCCGCCCGTCGGGAACAGTTCGATGACCTGGTTGTAGGCAATCGAGATGATGAACACCGTCACTGCCGTGGCGATGGCCAGGTACAGGCCGAAGTGGCCATGCCCGCCCAGCGCCTTGAACGCCTCTTCCGGACCGTAGGCCGAGGAGGAAAGTCCGTCTGCGCCAAGGCCGACCCAGGCGATGAAAGCCACCAGCGCGAGCGAGTGGCGGGTTTCCGTCTTGAGCGGATCAAGCGGCTTGCCAAGAAGGATTTCGCGTATCTTTTCTGTTTTCATATGCTGTCTACCCTGCAATTGTCTTGCCGCAGCAGGCTTGGGCTCGCTGCGTACTTGCATGGTATGCCTGCTGCAGCGCAAAAAACCGGGGTACGCGCAGTTTTTACGACTTTTTAACAGGGCAAGCCCGGCGGGAATACCATTAAAATCAGGCATCTCCTATCAAACTTCGTTCCCCCGTGTATCCAATTGCCAACCACGACGAGCATAGCGATGTTCCAAGCGGCGAACAGGCAGCGCATCCGAAGCATCAAGCCCGTTCACCCCGCCTGAAGCGCTATCTCGCCGCCGCCGCCGCCAGCCTGTTCACCGCGGCGATCGCGCAACCCCTGTTGCATGTGCTGGACCTCGCGAACATCGTGATGCTGTTCCTGTTGACAGTGGTACTGGTAGCAGTGTGGCTGGGACGCGGCGCGGCAGTCGTGTCGACACTGGTCGGCGTGGCGGCATTCGACTTTTTCTTTGTCGTGCCGCGCTTTTCTTTTTCGGTCTCCGACCTGCAATACCTCATCACCTTCACCGTGATGATGGCCGTCGGCCTCATCATTGCGCACCTCACCTCCGACCTGCGCTATCAGGCTCGCGTGGCCTCGCAACGTGAGGCGCGGGCGCGCGCGCTCTACGAGTTCTCGCGCGAACTGTCGGGCGCGCTGCAGACCGAGGACATCGTCAGCATCACCCGCACCTTCATCCGCCACACCTTCACCGCCTCCTCCACCCTGATGCTGCCGGACGAAGCAGGCCGACTCATTGCTCCCTCGATATCGGCGCAATCCGCAGGCGAAGCACCGCGCCTGACCGTGCTCGACACCGGCATGGCGCAATGGGCATTCGACAACGCGGCGCCCTGCGGCATTAGCACACAGATGCTGCCGCGCAGCGAGTATCTGTTCCTGCCGCTGGCAGCGCCGATGCGCACGCGCGGCGTGCTCGTGATCCAGCCGCAGGTGCGCCGCAAACTGTTGATACCGGAGCAGCGCCAGCATCTCGACACCTTCGCCACACTCGCCGCGATCGCACTGGAGCGCGTGCATTACGTCGATGTGGCGCGAACCGCGCTGGTACACGTGGAGTCCGAGAAGCTGCGCAATTCGGTGCTGTCTGCGCTCTCGCACGACTTGCGCACGCCGCTGACCGCGCTCGTCGGTCTTTCTGAATCACTGGCGTCGTCCACGCCGCCGCTGTCACCGCAACAACAGGAGCTGACGCAAGGTCTGCGCGACGTGTCGATGCGCTTGAGCACGCTGGTCACCAACCTGCTCGACATGGCGCGCATCCAGAGCGGTGCGATGACTCTGAACCTGCAATGGCAACCGATCGATGAAGTCATCGGCAGCGCGCTGCGCGCCTGCGCCTTTCAACTGCAGGATCGCAAAATCGAAACATCCCTGCCACACGACCTGCCGCTGGTCTGCTTCGACGCCACGCTGATGGAGCGCGTGCTGTGCAATCTGCTGGAGAATGCGGCGAAGTACACCCCCCCCGGCGCGTCGATCCGCATCGGCGCTGCCGTCGAAGGCGAGCGCCTGCGCGTGACGGTGGACGACAACGGCCCCGGGATTCCCGCCGGGCGCGAAGCGGACATATTCGAAAAATTCGTGCGCGGCCTGCGCGAATCCTCCACGCCGGGCGTGGGGCTTGGCCTCTCGATTTGCCGCGCGATCGTGCAGGCGCACGGCGGAACGATAGAAGCCGCACGCTCGCCTGAAGGCGGCGCTTCGCTGCGCTTCACGCTGCCGCTCGGCACGCCGCCAGCGATGCCGGAACTGGTCGAGTCCGAATTGCATGATGCGAGCACTATCCATGGTTGAACATTCGCCCGTGGTACTGCTGGTCGAGGACGAACCGCAAATCCGGCAATTCGTGCGCGCCTCGCTCGAAGGCGAGGGCTGGCGCGTGTGCGAAGCGGAGACGATGCAGCGCGGCCTGATCGATGCCGGATCGCGCCGCCCGGACCTCATCATCCTCGACCTCGGCCTGCCAGACGGCGACGGCGTCGATTACATTCGCCGCGTGCGCGACTGGTCTTCAGTGCCGGTTATCGTGCTTTCCGCACGCAGCGACGAGATGGAAAAGGTCGCAGCGCTCGATGCCGGCGCAGACGATTACCTGACCAAGCCCTTCGGCGTGGCGGAACTGCTGGCGCGTACCCGCGCTGCCCTGCGACGCAAGCACCAGGCACCGATCGATGGACGCGGCGTGATCCGCTTCGGCGATGTTGAAGTCGACACGCATGCGCGCACGGTGACCAAGGCTGGTGAGGCGGTGCACCTGACGACGACTGAATACCGCTTGCTGTCGGTGCTGATCAACCATGCGGGACGCGTGGTGACCAATCCGCAATTGTTGAAGGATGTGTGGGGGCCGATGCATTCGGAAAGCGGCCACTACCTGCGCGTGTATATGCGTCACTTGCGGCAGAAGCTGGAGGAGGATCCCGCACAGCCGAAATATCTGCTGACGGAAACGGCTGTGGGGTATCGCTTGTTTATTCCTTCCTAGGGGCGCTACTTGTATTTGTGCCTTAGGACGATGCGTGTTGCTGCAATCAGCGGATTCAACCCGAACACGAGTTGCGTGAGCACATGGCTGGGTAATGCCCACAGGCGCGATGGTGGAGGTGCGACTTGCGTTGCTGCGGCAATTAACGGCGCCACCCATTCGGCTTCGGGCGTCACGTCGAGCATGACATTGCCTTCGGTATCGGTCTGCATGTAGATGTCGCCGCCATGCTCCAGGCGGAAACAGATGCCGTAGCCCGGCACATGAAGTTTCACGCCCGCGCGCTCCAGTTCGTAGCGCAGTTCGCGGTTGTAATTGTCCATCCACGCTTCGATATCGTAGGTCGTCTTGAGATCGATCCAGGGACGTTCCGGCAATTCGTCTGGGGTTTCTTCCGTGTCTAGCATCGCTGTGTGGCGGTCGCCGAAGCCCTGAGTAAAGAACAGTAATGCCGCATGGTAACAGAGCCAGGCAAGACAACACTCAGCGCGAAGTACGAGCATTCACATTGATCGCCCCAAAGCGATCCATGATATCTGCGGCGCGCGCATGTTCATCCTCGGTGACGGCATCCACCGTCAAGACACAACTCGCGCGCCACTGCGCATTCGGCGTGTGGTAAGCCTGGGTACGGTCTTCCGTGCTGACGAAGGAAGACAGGATGCCGCCGCGCTCGCTGCCCGGCCCGGTTCCGTCATCCTTCTTGTCAGGAATGAAATTGCCGGCAACAGGGCCGGCTTCGTCTTCCACCGCATCCAGTTGCACACGGTCGGCAGAAAATCCCGAAGCCAGCAAGGCTTCGCGTACGCGCTGCGCAGCATCGAGATTGTCGTAGGTTCGGATCAGGGTATCGGCCATCATCGATCTCCAATGTCTGGGTTGATCAATGTGACCCTGCGGATGCGCCAAAGTGCCGGCACTGCTCCCGCACTATGTTGTGGCAATACCAGATTTGGCTGATCGCTCCCTACCCGCGTTCAATGCTCGGGGCGCAGGTCCAAATGGCGCGCCCTGCCGGAACGCATCAACGCTGCCTGTTCCCGCTCGAAATCGGAAGCGCAGTCGCTGTCGCAGAATTTCTGCATTGGCGGCAAGGGTTCGTCGCAGAACCAGCACGAACCTTTTGCCGGTACGCTCGGTTGGCGGCGGCAGGCCTCGATCGCGGCCATGCGATCGAGTTCGATGTTCTCGTCTGCAATGTCTGCTTCGTCGCTCATGATGAGTTGCTCCTTCTTGTTGAATGTCGCAAGGGATTCGCAAGCATGGAATGTACCTGCGCAATGAATGTACCCACACAAACAATGTACCTGCGGGAAGCGATTCAGAAAATCGGAATACGCCGCAACGTGAAGTAGGAAAATCGGAAGTTGCCCGGGAGATGCCTAGTCTCGGGTGCGTTCCTCCGAGGAAAAGCCGGGACGTGGTTCGGGAATCCAGCGCAGCGTCAGAATGGTGCATTCCTCGTCGGCAAACCAGCGGTGATACAAGCCCTCGCCCCATATCGAACATTGCCCGTGCCGATCGAACACATGCTCGACCACCTCGCCCGGCATGAATAAAGGATCGCGCGAGAACTGCAGGCGGAAGCGCCCCGTCTCGCTTACCATGATCGACATCGTCCTGCCTTCACTCTTGGGCTTGTCGATGCCGCGTGGGTCGCCGGCAGGGTGATGCATCCATTTCAGGCACATGCTGCGCGAACACCATTGCTGCGGCATGTGGCGCAAGCCGCTGGCCGACACACCGGATTCGAGCCAGCCGCCGTGTCCGACGATCCAGCCGGTGCCCTGGGTGTCGATGTCGTATGCATTGCGGAATTCAACGTCCATGATTTCCCTTGCGCTTTCCAATATGCCGGGTGCATGACATTACGCGAATGCATGGCAATGCTTCTGCGCCATCTCAACAATTCGGAGATGTTCCGGACGCGACGGCAAATAGGAGGGAGGCTGCGAAAAGGCAGCAGGAATGCCGGGAAGCATCGCGGTACTGCATGCCTGCAAGACGGTGCGGCGCAGAAAGCTCACCGCGCCGCACGGGAAATGAAAGTGATGGTGGTTGATATCCGTCGTTGTCAGCCGTTATTTATGGCTTCGGCGGATTCTGCTTGGGAACATCGATCCGCGTCTTGCCGCCCGTGACTGCCAGCGGGTCGCTTGCGGGGAACGTCAGCTCGACAGCATCGTCCAGCAATTCTTCCTCCTTGATGTCCGGGTCCGACGAACAAATATTGCGTTCGACCACATCCTTTGCCGACGCGTCTCCCGGGCTGACATCCTTCGGCGTGACTACCGGCGAATTGTCGCCATGCGAAGACCGCGAATGCGGTGCGTGTTGCTCGTCCTGTTCCGTGCTTCTCTTCAGGTTCGACATGTGATCTCTCCATACGTGTTGAAGCGGGCGCGAATGCACCGCACTCTTTCTTGCGATGGGTAGATGTGTCAAAAGTTTCAACGCAGCGTGAAAACATGCGTCGGCAGTCTTGCGAAATCGTTTCCTGTTTCGCCTCAAGCCGTTCCTTGCCCTTCGCTCCTACACTCTGCTGAACTGCACGGCGATCGCCGCGTGCCTACACACTATCTACGCAATACATCGACACAACATCCAGGAAAGGCGAACCATTGAAGAAAATCGCTGTCATCGGCGCCGGCTTCTCCGGCGCGGTCGTGGCGCATGAACTGGCACAAGCCGGCTACGACATCGAGGTATTCGAATCCCGTCCGCACATCGCCGGCAATTGCCATACCGAGCGAGATGCGGAAACCGATGTGATGGTCCATGTCTACGGACCGCACATTTTTCATACGAGTAACGAGAAGGTTTGGAACTACGTCCGGCGCTTCGATGAATTCATGCCCTTCGTCAATCGCGTCAAAGCGATCAGTAATGGCCGGGTGTATTCGCTGCCGATCAACCTGCTCACCATCAACCAGTTCTTCGGCAAGACATTCAACCCGAAGGAAGCGGAAGCCTTCCTGCAATCCATCGGCGACCAGCGCATCAAGGATCCGCAGACTTTTGAAGAGCAGGCGCTGCGCTTCGTCGGCAAGGAACTGTATGAAGCCTTCTTCAAGGGCTACACCACCAAGCAGTGGGGCATGCACCCGTCCGAATTGCCGGCCAGCATATTGCGCCGTCTGCCGGTGCGCTTCAATTACGACGACAACTACTATCCCAGCGCCTTCCAGGGCATGCCGAAGCATGGCTATACCCACATCGTGCAGAAGATGCTGGATCACCCGAACATCACGCTGCACCTGAACACGAAGTTCGACCGCGGCATGACCGGCGATTATCACCATCACTTCTACAGCGGGCCGATCGACGCCTGGTTCCGCTACAGCCAGGGACGACTCGGCTATCGCACGCTGGACTTCGCCGCCGAGCGTCACACGGGAGATTACCAGGGCAACCCCGTCATCAACTACTGCGATGAAGACGTGCCGTGGACGCGTATTTCAGAGCACAAGCATTTCTCGCCGTGGGAGTCGCACGAGAACACCATCATCTTCAAGGAGTACAGCCGCTACTGTGAAGAAAGCGACACGCCCTACTATCCGATTCGCCTTGCGAAAGAGAAGTCACAGCTGAAGCAATACATCGAACTCGCGACAGCGGAACAGCGAACGACCTTCATCGGACGCCTCGGCACCTACCGCTACCTCGACATGCACATCACCATCGGCGAGGCGCTCGATGTGGCGGAACGCTTCCTCGCCTGCGAGAAGCAAGGCGAGGAAATGCCATCCTTCGTCGTCAATCCGCTGGGTTGATTCAGGAGTGCGGGCGGTGCGCCGCCGCCCAGGCGTGCAGGTCGACGACCTTGGTGTCGGCGCGCTCCGGCGCGGCGATACCGTTGCCTGCTCCATGGGATGCGGACAATGAGTCTTGCTCGTTCACACGTTGCGCAAGCCGGGAGAGGTAGATCACTTCACAGGAGTCCATGTCGGTTTCCTTTAATGCTGGAAATTTCAGTATAGAACCCGCGTGAGTGTGGAGTTGTGACAATTTGTTCCCCGCAGAACGTTGCAGGGTCAGTGTTGTTTGAAAGGCGGTCGCACACATCGTTGCAGTTCATCAAGCGCGAAGCACATCGCACCTCCATACTATCTGCATGACGCAACGGGAAGAAGCCGGGGACGCCGGCGGCAAGACGAAAGAAGCGCGCGCGCTGCGGGTCGAACTGACCCTCACCAGCCTCATCATGATCGTGCTGGTGATTGCAGGAGTATGGACGCTTCTTCGCCTGATGCCCGTCGTACTCGTGCTGGTGACAGCGCTCTTCATCGTCGGGACACTCAGTCCGTCGGTCGACTGGCTGGAAGCGAAGCGCATTCGCCGCACCGTTGCCATTGCGCTCGTCTTCGGCGCCCTGCTGGTCGTCATCCTTTTACTCTCTGCCTTCACGCTGCCGGCGCTCATCGAACAAGTAAAAAGCCTCATTGCGGAAGAACCCTCCCTGCGCGAGCAACTCGCCGATTATTTTTCCGGCTCGCACCTCACACAGGCTCTTGCCGACACGCTGCGCAACCTTCACTACGACGCCCTGCTCAAATCTTCCGCGTCGACGGTATTTGCCTACTCGACGCGCATCATCGAAGTGGTCGCCTACGGCGTGGGCGCGATCTTTCTTGCGCTGTACATGATGATCGACCGCGACAGGCTGCGCGGAGCCTTGTTTTCCGTCGTTCCCCGTACGCAGCATATCCGTCTCTCGCGCATCATCCTCAAGCTGCAAACCATCGTCGGCGGTTATATCCGCGGCCAGTTGATCACCTGCCTGATGATGACGGTGTTCGTGTTCTTGCTGCTCAGTGTGTGCGGCGTGCCGAACGCACTGGCAATTTCCGTGTTCGGCGGACTCGCGGACATGCTGCCCTTCATTGGCATCTTCCTGACCATGGGGCCGGCCGTTGTGGCGGCGCTGAGCGTGAGCTCCATCGTCGCAATGATCGTCTTCACCGTGATGCTGGCCTACGAAGAATTCGAAAGCCGTGTACTGGTGCCCCTGGTCTACGGCCGCGCCCTGCGCTTACCCTCGTCTGTCGTGTTGTTTTCGCTGATTACCGGCGCCACGCTGCTGAACGTGGTCGGCGCCTTGCTTGCCCTGCCCGTCGCGGCGGCGATCCTGATGCTGGTCGATGAATTGCAGGTGGACTTGCCGGGCGAGAGCGAAGCGATCAAGGAGGCGCAGCCGAGCAAGCAAGAGGTCGTGCGCGAGGAGGAATACGTGCGGCGCACCGAAGGCGTGCCGGTGGAAAAAGCCGCCGCCGTTGCAATCAAGCTGGCGGATGATGGTGGGGCTGCAGCGGGCAAACAAGAATAAGACCGGAATAAGCTTATCTGCCGGGGCATCAACCTACCCAGCGCAGTCGCCGCGCTGCTCGCCGACATCCACAACACAAGAACGCAATGCATCACTGCATCGTCATCACAATGATGAAAAATGCCTGCGCATTACGACAATCTGCCAGGAATCGCGTCGCTATCCACTTGGTAATTCTTCATGTTAACCTGACGTGCATATCGGACAACCATGACGAAATATTAATAAAACAACCAATGTCACCCAACTTTATTGCCAACCGGCGCCGCTTGCTTCATTCTCACCCGCGATTGATGAGCGCATTGATGGCAGGCGTGCTTACCGGGCTGGTGCTGCCGACATCCTGGGGAATCACGATGCGGGCACTCATCGGCTGGAACGTGGCGGTGTGGGCCTACCTTGGACTGATGACGCTGCTGATGAGCCGCGCGGGGAACAGGTATATCAACCAGCTGGCGCGCCAGGAAGACAGCAACGCGATCTTTGTTCTGGTAGTGATGTCGCTTGGCGCGATCGTCAGCCTCGCGGCAATCATTATCGAGCTTGCGTCAGCAAAGAATGTCGCCGGCTCGGAAAAGGTCGTTCATTATCTCCTTACCGTCGGAACGATCTTCGGCTCATGGCTGCTGGTAGCCGTGATGTACTGCTTTCATTATGCGCACCTGTATTATCGCGCTCCAGCCGACCAGAAGCCGCTGCGCTTCCCGGACGATATTGCCGCTCCGGGCTATTGGGATTTCCTGTATTTTTCCTTCACGATCGCCGTGGCGGCGCAGACCTCCGACATCAGCATCATGTGCACGCCTGTACGCAAGGCGGTGCTTGCCCAATCGGTGCTTGCCTTCATTTTCAATGCGGCGATCATCGGCATGTCGATCAACATTGCCGCCAGTGTCGTCGGCGGATAGGTTGCCAGCATGATATTTGCCTCAACCGGCATTTATCTGTTGGCCGGATCGGTGCAATTGAAGGGATCGAAAAAAATTTAAAAATAGCGGAATAAACGAACCTGCCAGGCGTTTACGCGCATAGGACTTCCCTCAACCCCTGAAAGGAAACATCATGCGCTCCGCTAAAAACCTGAAATCCGGCAGCCTGTTTGCGGCGTTGTTAATCGGCGGCATCTTGTCCGGCTATTCGTCCATGGCGATGGGCGGTGCGGCCGCTCCTGCCAAAATGGAAAACGGCGCACTGGCCGGCCCCAACGGCATGACGCTGTATGTCTTCGACAAGGATGCCGGCGGCAAGAGCATGTGCAACGGCAAATGCGCGGAAAACTGGCCGCCCTTCATGGCAACTGGCGACGCCTCGGGCGACTTCAGCGTGATTACCCGCGACGATGGCAGCAAGCAATACGCCTACAAGGGCAAGCCGCTGTACTATTGGTCGAAGGACAAGAAGCCGGGCGACAAGACCGGCGAAGGTTTCAATAACGTCTGGCACGCAGCGAAGTAATCCGACGGCATGGCGGAGCGGCTTCCCGCCACATGCCGCACCGCCCTACCCTGACGCCCGTTTCATGAAAGACCTCCTGGAACATCTGCCGAGATTGCGCCGTTACGCGCGTGCCCTCACGGGCGACCGCCTGACGGCGGACGACCTGGTGCAGGACACCGTCGAACGTGCGCTGTCGCGGCTCAACCTGTTTCGGCGCGGCTCGAAGCTCGATGCCTGGCTGCTGACCATCATGCACAATATTTTTGTCAGCCAGATGCGCCAGGCAGCCTTGCGTCCACCTGTCACACCCCTGGACGAGCTTGCTGCCGAACCGGCGACCTCGCCCACGCAGGAAGAAAAACTCGAATTGCGCGACCTGGAGCGTGCACTCGCCAAATTGCCGATGGAGCAGCGCGAGGTGCTCCTGCTGATCGGCTTGGAGGAATTCTCTTACGAAGAAGCCGCAGGCATTCTCGGCATCCCGGTCGGCACGGTGATGTCGCGCCTGTCTCGCGCCCGTGAACGCTTGCGCGCGTTGCTGGCCGGCGAAGTGCCGGCGGAAAGCAAGGCCAATCCACTCAAGGTAGTCAAATGATGCACCCGCTCGAATCCGAACTTCATGCACTGACGGACGGCCGCTTGCCCGAGCAGCGCGCCGCGGAGGTGCGCGCATGGCTTGAACAGCATCCGGAAGAAGCGGCGACGGTGCATGCATGGCAGGCGCAACGCGAGGCCTTGCATGCCTTGTTCGATCCCGTATTGGAGGAGCCGGTGCCGCCGCGGCTGCAGCAAAGCGCCATGCCTCAGCCGTGGCGTCAAACGCTGTTGCCGAAGGTGGCGGCAGGAGTCGTCTGGCTGGCCGTCGGCACTGTCCTCGGCTTCGTGGCGCGAGGGGCATTGCATGGCGCCGGCAATCAGGAAGCCATCATGGCGCTTCCTCATCAAGCTGCCATCGCGCACGCCGTGTATTCGCCGGACGTACGGCACCCGGTGGAAGTAGGCGCCGAGCAGGAGTCGCACCTGGTTCAGTGGCTGTCCAAGCGCCTGGGCGACAAGGTAGTCATTCCAAATCTGAACACGGAAGGCTATGCCTTGATCGGCGGGCGGCTTCTGCCGAGCGATCAAGGTCCGGCGGCGCAGTTCATGTATCAGGATCAAAGCGGGAAGCGCCTGACACTTTACGTGCGCCAGAATGCCGGCAACGGAGAGACGGCATTCCGCTTTGCCAGCGAAGGCAACGTCAGCGTGTTTTACTGGATCGACGGGCCGTTCGGCTATGCGCTGTCCGGCAGCCTGCCGCGTGAAAAACTGCTTGCGATTGCCGAAGCCTCATACAAGCAGTTGGTGCAGAAATAGCTGACGCCAGCTAGCGACCAGTTCCTGGTCGGATAGCGATTCACGGGGTTTTGCTGAAATAGCAGGCATTGCATTTCCCTGTCCGAGGTATTTTGCAACATTGGATGACGCGAGTCTCTTCCGCGTTCCTGCAGATTGTTTACGGGGATAAGCGAGAAGCCTGCCAAGAAACAGGCAGGTGTGGCCAACGTGATAGCCGCCAGATTTACGGCACTTCCAAGGAGTGCCAATCCAAAAGCTACCGTATTGATCAGAACCCGAGATCCGCCAGCAAATCATCCACCGACGACTGATCGAGCGCCACGCTGCCGGGCGCGCCCGGGCCGGCCATCAGCTCTTCTTTCTTCACTTCGGTGACAGCACCGGGCGGCGCAGCGTCGAGCAGGAGGCGCAACAATTCGTTTTCGGTGCGCTCCAGT
Source organism: Noviherbaspirillum sp. (assembly GCA_036384875.1). Classification (GTDB taxonomy): domain Bacteria; phylum Pseudomonadota; class Gammaproteobacteria; order Burkholderiales; family Burkholderiaceae_D; genus Noviherbaspirillum. The sequence goes on along the minus strand of DASVLM010000053.1, from coordinate 2,806 downwards.
ACCACGACCACTTTCTTGATGAGCTGGCCCGTGAGGTCCTGGAAATCCTGCGCCATCATCATGTCCGACAAGGCGGATTTGGTGCTGTTGCATCCTTGATGTGCACTGGCGAGAAATTGCGTCGTTTTACCCAGCAACTCGGCAGCTTCGGGACCGACCGCCGAAGTCGGCAGGCTCTGCCATTCAGCGAGCAACGTCTTCGCATCGTTGGCCAGTGCTTCCTGCACCGGACTGGCTTCATCGACCTTGTTGAGGACGGTATTGGCAGCGCGTTCGGTCAGCTGGCCGATATGCACAAGGCGTTCGCGCGCATTGGGCAATTCGTTCGCCGCCTCCGCAAGAACGCCATCCGCGCCCAGCTCGCGCAGGGCATCGTGCAAGGAACGCACGATGTGGCCGAGCCGGTCGAATACGGGTGCCTGAGCATCCACTAAGGTTGAGTTGTCGCTCATGCGAGGCCTTTCTTGCTGAGTATCTTGTCGAGCTTCTCTTTCAGGGTCGCCGCGTTGAACGGCTTGACGATGTAGCCGTCGGCGCCGGCCTGGGCTGCAGCGATGATGTTGTCTTTTTTTGCTTCGGCGGTGACCATCAGCACCGGCAGGCTTTTCAGGTCCGCATCGGCGCGAACATTCTGCAGCAGCGTCAGGCCATCCATCACCGGCATGTTCCAGTCGGTGACGACAAAGTTGATCGGGAATACGGCGTCGGGTTGACGCATGATCTTGAGTGCCTGCTCGCCGTTTTCGGCTTCAGACATCTTGCTGTAACCCAGCTCTTTCAGGAGGTTCATGACGATGCGGCGCATCGTCGAAAAATCATCGACAACGAGAAAATGCAATGCAGTGGACATGGTGTACGTGTGCGCGTTGCCTCGTGCGTTCTACCGGATTCGAGAATCGCATCGGCGTGCGGCGAGAAGAAAAAAACCTTGGTACATGGTAATCGCTCTCGCATGGTTTTGCACTGCGTTAACATATATTTCTTGCGCAATTTTCATACTGTGGCACGCAAGCATTAACAGCTTGAAAATTTATGTGCAATCCACTGACATATCTACAACGCTGCTCCCCAATTTCGGTAACCACTGCAGGAGTATCTGGTACACGTCGCGATCGAAACGCGGCCTTCCTTTTGCGCCGAAATGCCGCGCTTCTTCTTCCGACTCCGTGCTGCCGATGTATGCCCAGCAGTGGACCACATGCCACATGTTTTTCTCGCGAATGGCAACGGCACCGTCGTAAGGCCACGGCACAAGACGCAGCGGTTCCAGCGCGGCGCGCACGCGCGCATTGTGTTCCTCGATGCTTTCCCTGCCCGCACACACCCCGCGGCATTTGCCGACCTGACTGCTGAAACAAGGCTTGCCGTCGCTGCCTTTTTCCAATCCGAGCAATACCTGGCACAAGCCGTGTTCTTCGGCCAGTGCGCGCAGCACGGTGCGCGCCTGGCGCGTGCCGTTATACAGGCCATAAGTATCCGTATCGAATCCGAAGAACATGTCATCGCTGCGTACCAGCATCGGCACTACCCTGCCCTTGCGCCATGCGAGCCGCCATGCACAGAGGTCGTCGTTCTCGCGCAGCAGCTGGTTGTGCGTGGGCTGCAGTTTCTTGACGAGGTCGGCTTCCTTCAGCAAGGCGCCAACCTCACCTGCGGTTTCTATCCACTCGATGCGCTGAATCTGCTGCACCAGCTTCATTTCGCGCGACGATACATGGTCGCCGCTGAAATGCTGCAGCACGCGCCGGCGCAGGTTGTTCGATTTGCCGACGTAGAGCGGCAAATCGTTCTCGCCATAGAAAAGATACACACCGTGGGTGGTCGGGATCGCGTCGATGCGCAAAGCATCAAGGCGTGCGGGCAGCGTCGGCCGGTCGAGCAGTTTCGACACTGCTTCATCGATCGCTTCCGGCTCGTGCGTTTCATGCAGCTTGTTCCAGAACTGCCAGATGAGTTGCGCGTCGCCGAGTGCGCGGTGACGTTGACTCACTTCGAGCCGATGTCGCTCCGCAAGCGAGTCGAGATTGTGGCGTGAAAAGCCGGGGAAGAGCTTGCGCGACAAGCGCACGGTGCACAGCACCGCCGGACGGAAATCGTGGCCGGTGCGCCTGAATTCATTCTTCAAAAAACCATAGTCGAAGCGTGCGTTGTGGGCGATGAAAACACGATCGGCGAGCAAGGCTTCTACTTCGTCGGCCAGATCAGCGAAGGTCGGCGCATCGCTCACCATGTCGTCGGTGATGCCGGTAAGCGACTGAATGAACGGCGGAATGCGGGCTTGCGGATTGACGAGGCTGCTCCATTCGCGCACGCCGTCTTCGTCCACTTGCACGATACCGATTTCGGTCACGCGATCTTCAGTAGCGGCGCCTCCTGTTGTTTCCAGGTCGACAAAGGCCAGGCGCGGGAACTGGCGGGATAGCGGAATTTTTCTGTTGCTCATGCGATGACTATACGACAGACGTAAAGGGTGTGCGGCCGGTATCGAGAACTTCTACCGACGAGTGTTATCGAACAGGCATGGTTCATGGTGTTCTGTTGCAACAAGAAAATGCACATCGAATAAAGGAGATCGCAATGGAAATGAAAAAGAAAGACCGACGACGGCGCACACGATACTGGGTACCACTCATTCTCTCCGCCCTTCTCACCCTTCCCGCCCACGCTTCTCCTCCGGGCGCACCCGCCACCAAACATCCCGCAGCCAAGAAGGCCGCCAGCTATGCGAAGCCGCATAGAGGCAAGGCATCGTTTTATGGCGGAAAGTTCGCCGGCAAGAAAATGGCGGACGGCACGCGGATGGATC
>DASVLM010000052.1:0-5326 GCA_036384875.1 Noviherbaspirillum sp. | reverse complement strand
TGCCGTAAGGCCGCATGCGCGGCGTCGTCCTTAGTTCGTCCAGCCATTTCGCATAGCGGGCGGGAGCCTGCTCTGGACGCGTCGCAGGCAAGCCGAAGCCCTCCAGGTTGATGAGCTTGCGAATGCGCGCGGGACGGATGCCGGCATACATGCAGGCGATATTGCCGCCCATGCTGTGTCCCAGCAAGTTCACCTGCTCATCCGATGCGCAATGGTCGAGGATGCCATCCAGGTCACCGATGTAATCCGCAAACCAGTAGGTGTCGGTGCCGTTGCATTCAGTCAAACCGAAGCCGCGCCAATCGGGCGCAATCACATGCCACTCCCTGGACAGCGCATCGACGACAAACTGGAAGGAGGCAGACACGTCCATCCATCCGTGCAGCATGAAAATCTTCGGCGCATCGTCATTGCCCCAATGGCGCAAGTGATATCGGAGACCGCGCAGGTCAAGGAATTCGGAACGGGAGGGTTTCATGTTTCGCGTGCTCGCTGTGGAAATGCGGCGTTGGAATTACAATCTTCAGGACACAAGCTGCAGCAGCAGTTACCTGCGGCGCAAATATTAGAACGGTCGTTCGATAATTATAACGGAGATACCATGACAGCAGCCGGTCGTTTGCAGTCGAACCGATATGAACAACTATATAACGAGTTTCGCTGGCATGTTCCCAATGAACTGAACATCGCCGACGTCTGTTGCAACCGCTGGGCCAAGGATACGTCACGTATTGCAATCCACTATGAAGACGACTCCGGCCATGCTTCATCGTTGACCTTCGGCGCATTGAAGGAAAGCGCGGACCGGCTTTCCAACCTGCTTGTACGACTCGGCGTCACGCGCGGCGACCGGATCGCCATCATTCTGCCGCAGCGCCCCGAAACCGCCGTGACACACATGGCCTGCTACCAGTTGGGAGCGGTTGCCATGCCGCTCTCGATCCTGTTTGGTCCGGATGCGCTGGAATACCGGCTTCAGAACAGCGACGCAGTAGCCGCTATTGTGGACGGAGCCGGTTGCAGCAATCTCGAAGAAGTCCGGGCAAATTGCCCGTCGCTCAAACACATCATTGCCATTGATTGCGATGCAAAGGATGCACTCGACTGGAAAGCGCAGCTGGCGCAGGAGGATGCCTCATTCACCCCGAAGCGCACACTTGCGACCGACCCGGCTGTGCTTATCTATACCAGTGGCACCACCGGCGCTCCCAAGGGCGCGTTGATACCGCACTCGGCCATCATCGGCAACCTCCCCGGCTTCGTCGCTTCGCAGAACTGGTTTCCGCAGGAAGGCGATGTCTTCTGGTCGCCCGCCGACTGGGCGTGGACCGGCGGCCTGATGGACGCGCTGCTGCCGTCGCTCTATTTCGGCCAGCCCATTGTCGGCTATCGTGGCCGCTTTTCTGCCGACACCGCGTTTTATCTGCTGGAAAAGTACGGCGTCACCAATACTTTCCTGTTCCCGACAGCGCTGAAAATGATGATGAAAGCCTGTCCCGCGCCGCGCACCAAGTACAAGCTCAGGCTGCGGGCAATCATGAGCGCCGGTGAAGCCGTCGGCGATGCGGTGTTCCACTGGTGCGAATCGGCGCTCGGCGTGCCGCCCAATGAAATGTTCGGCCAGACGGAAATGAATTACATCGTCGGCAATAGCGTCCATCAATGGCCCGCCAAACCGGGCAGCATGGGCCGGCCCTACCCCGGCCACCGCGTCGCGGTGATCGACGACGACGGCAATCCGGTGAACCCAGGGGAGACGGGCGAGGTGGCGCTGCACCGCACCGACATCCACGGCCATCCCGATCCCATATTCTTCATCGAATACTGGAAGAATCCGGATGCAACGCGCGGCAAATACACCGGTGACTGGTGCCGCACTGGCGACCTCGCATCGATGGACGACGACGGCTACCTCTGGTACCAGGGTCGCGCCGACGATATGTTCAAGGCGGCGGGCTATCGGGTAGGCCCATCGGAAATCGAGAACTGCCTGGTGAAGCATCCGGCGGTTGCCAACGCCGCGGTGGTTCCGAAACCAGATGCGGAACGCGGCAACATCGTCAAGGCGTATGTCGTGCTCACACCCGGCATGGAGCGCAGCCGCGAGGCCGACGAAAAACTGATCGCCGAACTGCAGACCCATGTGCGCGGCAAGCTGGCTCCCTACGAGTACCCGAAGGAGATCGAGTTCATCGACGAGCTGCCGATGACGACCACGGGCAAGGTGCAACGCCGCGTGCTGCGCATGCGCGAGCAGGAGCGCGCAGGTTCCTAGCCGATCAGTTGCGCCAGGCTGGATGACGAACGCACGCCCAGCTTGTCGAAATGCCTGTCGAGCCACATTTCCGCGCGCATCCTGCCCTCTTCGTGCAAACCGTTGACGAAGGCCGGATGCGCGTTCATCTTGCTGTGCGTGCCCAGCTGTCCCAGCAATTCCTGCGACTCGACCACGTGCATGTTCAGATTCCGCAGGCGCCGCTCCATGCGGCTGAAGGGCATCCAGCTGCGACGCGCTTCCCGCTGCGCGAGAAGCAGGCCCTGCAGTTCGGTGAAGAAGGTGGAACTGAATCCCATCTCCGTCAGCCGGGTCCAGATGTCGGCAGCAGTGATCGGCGTTTTGGCACGCGGCGTTGGATGCAACAGCACGACCATGATGTCGCGCGAATCGCATTTGTGCACAAGCGGGAACAAAGGTGGATTCGCGGTGAGTCCGCCATCCCAATAGGCTTCGCCATCGATCTCCACCGCACGGTGCAAAAGCGGCAGGCAGGCGGACGCCAGCAGTGCATCGAGCGTCAGCTGTTTGGTTCCGAACAGGCGCAGCGTGCCGGTGCTGACCTGGGTGGCGGCGATGAACAACTTCAGCTTGCATTCGGCGCGCAATCGATCGAAGTCAACCTGACGCTGCAGGATATCGCGCAGCGGATTGATATCGAACGGATTGAGCTGGTACGGCGAGAAGAAACGTACCAGTGAAAGCATCGCCTTGTAGGCTGGCGGAAGTTCTGCTTGCGATGTCAGGCTGGAAGCGGGAAGCAGTTGTTCCGGCAGCGCGCTGTAGGGTGCGCTATGCGCGACGCTGGTCCAGAAAGTCTTCAACGCCCGGCGTGCGCCTTCCCGGCCGCCGCATGTCAATCCATGCGCCAGCACGACGGCATTCATTGCGCCCGCACTGGCGCCGCTGATGCCTTCAATGTCGATGCGCTCCTCCTCCAGCAATCGGTCCAGCACGCCCCAGGTAAAGGCGCCATGCGAGCCGCCGCCCTGCAGGGCGAGCGTAATGCGTTTAGTCGACATAAGTCCTCCCTCCGGGATCTTTATTCGTATCCGCAGTTAATGTGAAAACGATACGCAGAGATGATGGACGACAATCATGTCGCCCATGTGAAAGCACGCTATTTCTTGGTGTCGTTGTTCTTTTGCGCTTCCGCGGCTTTGTCCTGCAATTCTTTGCCTGCCTGCTGCAAGCCCTCGCCTGCCTTGATGGCTGCCTCGTTGAGTTCTTCGCCCGCCTTCGATGCGGCCTTGTCGAGTTGCTGGCCGGCCCGCTCGGCCGGGCCCTTGTCCCCGCTCGCCGTGTCATGCTTCTCGCAAGCGACGAGCCCGACGGCCAGTACCGCCATGGCAAATGTCGAAAGAACGGATGTTCGCAGTTTCATGATCGACTCCCTTCCAGTCCGCATGTCCCAAAAACATGCCTAGATGGAAAGAAGACCGTCCTCGCTGGAGGAAGTTTCGACGCAACCGGCCGGGTTTGATCCGGATTCAGCCTGCGAGGACGGCCAGTTCCGTTTCGGTAAATCCTGCCGCCCGGCGCGCGTCTAGATTGAAGGGACCGCGTGGAGTGGGCGCGTCGTGTTCCGCTGCGAGCATTGCATACGCCGCGACCGGATCAAGGCCGCGTTGACGGCACAACATGTTGTACCAGCGATTGCCGACAGCGACATGACCAATTTCGTCACGCAGGATGATGCCCAGTATGTCAGCAGCCGCGTGGTCTCCCGCTTGCGCCAGCTTGGCGCGCAACTGCGGCGACGCATCAAGGCCACGCGCCTCCAGCGTGCGCGGGACAAGCGCCATGCGGGCAAGAGGATCATGCCTGGTCTTTTCGGCCATTTCCCACAAGCCGTTGTGCGCAGGAAAATCGCCGTAGCGAAAACCCTGCTTTACCAAGTGCTCATCAAGCAGCGAAAAATGAAATGCCTCCTCCGCAGCCACGCGCAGCCAGTCGGTGTAATAGTCCTGCGGCATGCCCGGGAACCGCCAGATGGCATCTAAGGCAAGATTGATGGCATTGAATTCGATATGCGCCAGCGCATGGAGCAACGCTCCGCGCCCTTCTGCGGTCCGCATCGATCGATGTGGAAGATCACGCGGATCGACGAGTGTCGGATATGCCGGCCTGCCTGGCGTTGGCTGCTTGCACTGCAATATCGCTTCGGGGTCGAGCGAAACCGTGCCGGATTGCCAGGCATCATGCAGGAGGCGAACGCCACAGGCCTTCGAATGCGTGTCTGTTTCAATCAACCAATGCAAGGCGGCGCGGCGAAGTTCATCAGGGGTATGTGGTGCGGCCATAGGCTTTTTGCAGCAGCGGTAAAATGCGGGTTCGAGCCCACAATTTTACGGAAAGACATGGCCATCTACCAATTGGGCGAACACGCCCCGGACATCGCCCCCTCCGCCTACATCACCGACACGGCAAATGTCATCGGCAAGGTGAAAGTCGAAGCAAATGCCAGCATCTGGTTCGATGTCACGATACGTGGCGACAATGAATTGATCACGGTGAGCGAAAACAGCAATGTGCAGGAAGGCTGCATCCTGCACACCGACCCTGGATTTCCGCTCACGATAGGCAAGGACGTGACAGTCGGTCATCAGGCAATGCTGCATGGCTGCACCATCGGCGATGGTTCGCTGGTCGGCATCCAGGCAGTGATTCTCAACGGTGCAAAAATCGGCAGGAACTGCCTGGTCGGCGCCGGAGCACTCGTCACTGAAGGCAAGGAATTTCCGGACAACTCGCTCATTATCGGTTCGCCCGCCAAGGCGGTGCGTACGCTGACAGAGGAAGACGTCGCGCGCATGCATCGCAATACCGCAAATTATGTGAAGCGCGGCCAGCTCTTCAAGGAACAATTGAAACGGATAGGTTAATGTCGGACAAATTGCAACGATTCATTTTCGAGAATGCCGCCGTGCGCGGCGAAGCGGTAGAGCTCTCGGACACATGGCGCGACGTACAGGCACGTCACGAGTATCCGCCTGCTGTGCGCACGCTGCTTGGCGAAATGCTGGCGGCGGCGGCCCTGCTTTCTGCCAA
>DASVLM010000051.1:0-3372 GCA_036384875.1 Noviherbaspirillum sp. | reverse complement strand
CGACAATTACACCGCACCCGGCGCGTTTCGCGGCCAGACATTCAACACGTACACCGGCGGCAGCCTTTTTCTACGCGCCCCCAACAAGGTGTACCAGCTGGCGGCGATTCAGTTTCCGAGCGCGAAAGCCGGCTGCGGCGGCATTGACGTGTTCGGCGGTTCGTTCTCGCACATCTCCGCCACCGAGTTCAAAAACATGCTGAAGAACATCACTGCGGCACTGCCCGGCATTGCGTTTCAACTCGCGCTGGAATCCGTGTCGCCATTGCTCGGCGGTCTCACCAAATGGGCACAAGGGCTGGAAACCTGGGTCAACAACGCCCGCATCAATTCCTGCGAAACGGCAAAGGCCATCGTCAGCACGGCAGCGGAATCAGTCGGCTACAGCACGCAAGAGACCTGTGCCGATCTCGCGATCGAAATGGGACTGGAGCCAGACCGCGACTCGGCACGCCGCCGCTGCGCGACGGACAGGGCCGGCATTCTTGCGTCTGCCCGCGCGTCAACCGACCCGAATCTCAAAAGCAAGGCGCCGTTCGTCGGAAACCTGACCTGGAAGGCGCTGCAGCTTGCCGGCGCCTATCTCGACGATCAGGAACGGGAACTCATCATGAGCATGGTCGGCACCGTCATTTTCTATCCGGAAGAATCCGGGCAAACGCCAACACCCATTGCACCGACGATGACATCGATCAGTCGCCTGCTGTACGGCCAGGCGGATGCCGCGAACGGCAATGTGACGGAGCATCTTCTCAAGTGCAACAACTATACCGACTGCGACGCCGTCACGATTGACACGACGTATGTTCACACGCCCTTCACCGTCAAGGTCGAAAACATGATGCGATCCATCGCTTCGAAGATCGCCACGCGCACACCGATCCCCAACAACTCGCCGGAGGTCGGTTTCGTCAATCAAACCACTGAACCCGTCTACAAGATGCTGTCGATCGGCTCGACGATTCCCGGCTCCGGTCTCGCCGACAGCCTGATCGCGCAATACCGCGACGTCATCGCGGCGGATTATGCCTACGTGTTTTTGGAACGCAATCTCCGTATCGGCATGGCGGCTCTGGACAAGGACTATCTGCTGCTCAGTGCGCAACGCGAACAGTCTGTAGAAATCCGCAAGCGGGCGCAGGCCCTGTTACTGCAGCTCGCACAGGAAAAGAACCTGCTCTATCAAAAAGTTGGCTCGTTCCGGGCAGTCTCGGCGCATCTCGAACAACTGGAGCGCCAGCTGCGCAGCAGCATGCCGCAGCACGTGATCGACATGTTGGGTCAGCAGGCTGCCTACATGGGCAAGTAAACACCATACGTCAATCGATTCGGGACCGCATTATGTGGGAAATCTTTGCCTACCAAAACTCGGATAGCCTGTTCGGTATCTTCAATGCGATAGCCGCGATCCGCGGTTCCGACACCTACCTGAGCGCGATCACCGGCGTTGCTTTTTGCGGCTTCGTCGCTGCCCTGCTCGCCTATGCATTCGCGCCACAGAAACTGCAAGGCTGGCAATGGCTGGGCTCCGTCGTGCTCGTATATTCGATCCTGTTCGTACCGCGTGTTGCAGTCGGCATCGTCGACAAGACCGGCGGCTCGCCGGTCAAGGTGGTCGATAACGTCCCGTTCGGTATCGCCCTGTTCGGCGGGCTCACCAGCGCCATCGGCAACGCCTTGACCGAGCTGTTCGAAACCGCGTTTCAAACCATTCCCGGCAATGCCGGCCTGCCGAGCGAATTGACTTACCAAAAAAATGGACTGGTATTTGGCAACCGGCTCATTCGCGACACCGGCAACGTGGTCTTCCAGGATCCGAATTTCCGTACCGATCTGATCAACTTCATTCATAACTGCACCATGTATGACCTGGTCGACGGCACCATCGATCCGGCAACGTTCTCGCGCGCCGATGATGTCTGGACCATGATGTCGACACCGAATCCAGCGCGCTTCACCACGCTCACCGGCGGCGGAGCGGTCAACACCGACACCTGTCCGAATGCGTACAACGATCTGAACGGACGAATTCCTGCGCAGGTCAACCTCATTCAGGGCAGGCTCGCGATGCAACTGAATCCTACATTGCCTGGCACTGTGGCAGCCGGTGTGATCGCCGGCCAGATCCAGCAGGCGTATCTAAAGAACGGTATCGCCAATGCGGCGGCGAGCGCGGCCGATATCATCCGGCAGAACGCCATCATCAATGCGGTCAACGACGCAAGCCAGATCATCGGTCAGAAAATCAACGATCCGGCGTCGATGGTGCTCGCGGTAGGTCGTGCTCAGGCGGTTGCCCAGACCAACGCCGCGTGGATCAACAACGGCAAGATCGCCGAGCAAGCCTTGCCGGTTGTCCGCAACGTCGTGGAAGCGCTCGCCTACGCCATTTTTCCGATCGTGGTGCTGCTGCTGTTCCTCACTAGCGGCAGGGAGACGATGATGGCGCTGAAGAACTACATTGCGGTGCTCATCTGGATTCAGCTTTGGCCACCCCTGTACGCAATCCTCAATTACATGGCGAGCATCTATGCCGCATCCGAGTTGTCCGCTGCCGCCGACGTGGGTGGCGGGTTGAAAGCCCTGTCCCTGCTGACAGCCTCCTCGATTTATACGAATGCCATTTCTTCCGAAGCGGTGGTCGGTTACCTGACAATCAGCATTCCCTTTATCGCATGGGCAGCACTCAAACGGATGGAAAGTTTCGGCACAGCCGTTGTCGGCGGACTGTCCGTCCTGCAATCCACGGTTACCTCTTCGACGGCCTCCACCGCGACCGGTAATGTCAGCATGGGTAATGTCGCCATGGATCAGATGCAGCTTGCGCCGAACAGGACGTCGGCATTCATGAGCAGCATGCAAAGTGACATCACCGGAAACACCGTCACGTCGAACGTCCTCAATGGCCGCACTGCCGTCAACCTGTTGCGCAATCAGGGTTTCGCTTCCCGTGTGGTATCGATGCGGGTATCGGAACAGGATGTCACCGAAGCCAATCGTCAAGCCGACGCCGCGCGTAGCGAGGCGATCTCCGCCAGCACGGAACGATCGGCGGTGTTGGCGGACGTGCTGACCAAAGGCATTGCGAAGTACCAGTCGTCGCGTAGCAGCAGCGGAACGGCATCCAGCAGCTTCGAGCAGGCAGGCGAAAATCTGAATCATCTAGACCAAATTACCAAAGGAATCGCAGATAGGACCGGATTGTCGCAATCACAAGTTGCCCAGATTGCATTTGGCGCTGCGGGCCACCTTGGCCTATCGACCTCGTTGGCAGGAGCAGAAATTAAAGCCAATGCCGGAAAAACATACCTGTCCACACTGTCCGGCGAACAGCAAAAAGTATTGGGCGCGATGACTGCCGATCAGATCGCC
>DASVLM010000050.1:0-10693 GCA_036384875.1 Noviherbaspirillum sp. | reverse complement strand
TCTGGCGCTGCAGGTTGGTGAGGTCGACGGTGTCGTTGTCGACCAGCGTGATCTTGCCGATGCCTGCCGAGGCGAGATAGTAGGCGGCCGGCGAGCCGAGTCCGCCCGCGCCGATCACCAAGGGATGTCCGGCCAGCAGCTTTTCCTGGCCTTCAATGCCGATTTCGTCGAGGAGGATGTGGCGCGAGTAGCGCAGGAGCTGATTGTCGTCCATGGTGCGAAGCCGGTTCGATAGAACGCCAATTCTACCGCTCCAATGAAAAAGGCCGCATCGCTGCGGCCTTGTGCCAGGTATTGCGGGGGATTATTTCTCGCCGCCGCGGCTCTTGGTGTCTTCCTTCTTTTCGTTGATCGTGTTTTCCTTCTTGTTCTCGATCTTGGCCGACTTGGACAATTGCACCGGCAGGCCTTTCAACTGGTTGAGCGCCTGGGCGAGCTGGAAGTCGTCCTTGCTGCCGAATTCCAGCGGCTTGCGCTTCTTTTCGAGGGCGGCGATGCGCTGTTCCTCTTCCAGTTCATCGACCACCTTGGTGTGGGTTTCTTCCTTGTCCTTGTCATTGATCAGGTGCTTGCTGAGGTCGGCCTCGTGCAGGCGCAGGCTGTTCAGGCCGTCGCCTTCCGCCGTTTCATCCACCAGCATGTCCGGAACGATGCCCTTGGCCTGGATCGAGCGGCCGTTCGGCGTGTAGTAGCGTGCCGTCGTCAGCTTGACCGCGGTGTCGGCCGTCAACTGGCGAATGGTCTGCACTGAACCCTTGCCGAAGGTTTGCGTGCCCATGATGATGGCGCGCTTGTAGTCCTGCAGCGCACCGGCCACGATCTCGGACGCGGAAGCGGATCCGGCATTGACCAGCACCACCATTGGCACCTTCTTCACTGCATCGGGCAGCTTCGCCAGCGGATCGTTGAGCGAGGCGCGCGACGAAGTGTAGAACTCGCGGCGGGCATAGAAGGTCGCCTTGGAATCCGGCAGCTGGCCGTTGGTGGATACCACCGGCACGTCCTTCGGCAGGAAGGCGGCAGAGACGCCGATCGCGCCCGGCAGCACGCCGCCCGGATCATTGCGCAGGTCCAGCACCAGGCCCTTCAGGTTGGGTTCCTGCGCATAGATGCCGGAAATCTTCTTCACCAGGTCGTCCACCGTCGGCTCCTGGAACTGCGCCACGCGCACCCAGGCATAGCCCGGCTCGACCACCTTGGACTTCACGCTCTGCACGCGGATTTCCTGGCGCGTGATAGTGACGATGATCGGCTTGTCCTCGTCCTTGCGGGCGATGGTCAGCGTGATCTTGGTATTCGGTTCGCCGCGCATGCGCTTGACGGCTTCATCCAGCGTCATGCCCTTGACCGGCGTGGTGTCGAGGCGGGTGATCAGGTCGCCGGCCTTCAAACCGGCCTTGAACGCGGGGGAGTCCTCGATCGGCGAGATAACCTTGACGTAACCGTCTTCCATGCCGACTTCGATGCCCAGGCCGACGAACTTGCCCTGCGTGCCTTCGCGCAGTTCCTTGAAGGCCTTCTTGTCGAGATAAGCGGAGTGCGGATCAAGCGAGGCCACCATGCCCGAGATCGCCTCGGTCAGCAGCTTCTTGTCTTCCACATGCTCGACGTAATCGGACTTGATGAGGCCGAATACATCCGCCAGCTGGCGCAGCTCTTCCAGCGGCAGCGGATTGCTTGCCTTCTGCGCCGCCGCCTCGAATTGCATCGAGCCCGCGATGCCCGCAATAACGCCCAGACCGATCAAGCCGAGGTTCTTCAGTTTGCTGCCCATGTTTCACTCACCTTACTGTCACCCATCCAAGGGGATCAAATGCGCGGCCCTGATGCCGCATTTCAAAGTATAAACCCGATTGTTCGTTACCACCGCTGTTGCCCGCGCTGGCAATGGCGTCGCCGGCCTTGACGAGGTCGCCGGGGCGTTTCAGGACCGCCTGGTTGTTGCCGTAGATGGTCATGTATTCATCGCCGTGATCGACGATGATGAGGTTGCCGAAGCCTCGCAGCCAGTCGGCGAATACTACCCGTCCGCCGGCTACCGCTTTCACTTCCGTGCCTTCCGGCGCCCGGATGAACAAGCCTTTCCAGCTCGGGCCGTCACCTCGCTTGCTGCCGAATTTCGCCAGGACGTCGCCCCTGACCGGCAGGTGCAGTTGTCCCCGCAGGGAAGCAAAGGCCCGCGAAAATACCCCGGCTTGGACGCTGGCATCGGGCACGAGTTCATTTCGGGCCAACAATTTCGGCGGCTCGTCGTTGTCTATTGCATCAGGATTGGGCGTTTTCGCCTTGATGGAACTCATTTTCGACGCCGCGGCGGCCTCGGATTTCGCCTTCGCGCGCGCAAGTTGCAGCTCGTGGCGGCGCCTTTCGGCCGCGGCAGCATCTGCCTTCCGTTGTTCTTCGATCAATTTGGCAAGGCGGTCGACCAATGCGCCGAGGCGCTGCTCGTCGCGCTCGATGCTGCCGGCTTCCCTGCGCTGGGTGCCGAGCTTGCTCGACAACTGTGCCAGCAGCGTCGTCCGCTTCGCCTTTTCCTTTTCCAGCAGGGCCTTCTGTTCGCGCTGCTCGCGTTCGACTTCCGCCAGTTCGTCCTGCGCGTCCTGCGTTGCCGTCTTGTTGTTCTCGACCGCGGCGAGATTGGCGCGCAGCGATTCGATCAGTTTTGCCTGCGAACGCGAGACATAGCCCATGTATTGCAGGTCGCGGTTGATGCGGTTGGGGTTGTCGCCGGAAAGGAGCAGCTTGATGCGGTCTTCGCTGCCGGCGACGTACTGGTCGCGCAGCAGGCGGGTGAGCCGGTCCTGCTGGCCGGCGATGGCTTTCTCGAGGCGTCCTTGCTGCTCCGACAAATCCTTGATCTTCGCCTCGATCTCGCGCCGGTCCTCCGCCAAATCGAACAGGGCACGATTGGTTTGGGAGATGGCGGACTCGGACTGCGCCAGCGCATCCGCCGCATGAGAGCGGGCGGATTCGGTGCGGCTGATTTCCTGTTTCAGTGCATTGAGCTTCTGCTGCAGCTCGGCGCGCTCGGCTTCAACCGCCTGCTTCTGCCGGTGGCGTTCCGAGACCTTTGCCGCCCAGGCGTGGATGCCGGCGCCGAGGGCGACAACCCCCAGCACCGCAGCGGCGGCACGGCGAAACAGTATGCGGTACTGCGTGGACAAGAAGCGGTTCCCCGTGCGGTCAGCGACACGCCGGCCGGCGCATCGCTGTGGGTTGCATTGCGGATTACTTTGCCTTGCCCTGGCTGGCAACGGCCTTCATTGCTGCTTCGATCGCAGCCTGATCGCCGAGATAGTAGCTCTTGATCGGCTTGAGATCGGCATCCAGCTCATACACCAGCGGCACGCCGTTGGGGATGTTCAGGCTGACGATGTCCTGGTCGCTGATGCCGTCTAGGTACTTGATCAGCGCACGCAGGCTGTTGCCGTGGGCGGAGACCAGGATGTTCTTGCCGGAGCGGATGGCGGGCGCCATGGTCTCGTTCCAGAACGGCAGCACGCGGGCCACGGTGTCCTTCAGGCATTCGGTGAGCGGGATCTCTTCGCGCTTCAGGCCGGCATAGCGCGGATCATTGTAGGAAGCGCGCGGATCGTTCGGGTCCAGCGGATTCGGCGGAATGTCGTAGCTGCGGCGCCAGACCAGCACCTGCTCGTCGCCGTACTGGGCGGCGGTCTCGGCCTTGTTCAAGCCCTGCAGCGCGCCGTAGTGGCGTTCGTTCAAGCGCCAGCTGTGTACCGTCGGCAGGTACATCAGGTCCATCTCATCGAGCGCAATCCAGAGGGTGCGGATGGCGCGCTTGAGCACCGAGGTGTAAGCCAGGTCGAAGGTGAAACCGGCTTCCTTCAGCAGGCGGCCAGACTCCTTTGCTTCGGCGCGGCCCTTCTCGGTCAGGTCGACGTCGGTCCAGCCGGTGAAGCGGTTGTCCAGATTCCACGTCGATTCGCCGTGGCGCATGAAAACGATCTTGTACATATTGTTTATGTGAGGAAAGTAAGGGAGTTACGTATTTTGGGAGGCGATCCACCATCTATTTTATAATGCTCGGATTGCCTAAAACCATTGGAGTACCGTGAATTTCTTGCTAGAACCAGTAAATCTGGCGATGGTGGTCGTCGCTGCCGTTTCCGGCGGCGCATTGCTGTGGCCTCATCTCCAGCGCCGTGGCGACAAGGTGTCGGCCCTGCAGGCGACGCAGCTCATCAACCAGAACAAGGCCGTCATCGTGGACGTGCGCGAACCGGAAGAGTTCAAGGCCGGTTCCCTGCGCGGTGCGCGGAACATCCCGCTGAAAGACTTGCCCAACCGTATTGGTGAACTCGACAAGTTCAAGAGCAAGACCGCCATCGTGGTATGCCAGCGCGGCATCACTGCCGGCAAGGCGGCCGCAATGCTCAAGAAGGCAGGGTTCGAACAGGCAGCCGCGCTGGATGGCGGCATCGCGGCGTGGCAGTCCCAGGGATTGCCGCTCGCGAAGCAATAACCCGTTTTGTGATAGCGTCGTCATGAACGGGTCGCAAGGAGCAGCAAAATGACCGCACGCGTCGTAATGTACAGCACCGGGGTATGTCCCTATTGCATCATGGCCGAGCGCCTGCTGATGGCCAAGGGTGTCGACAACATCGAAAAGATTCGTGTCGACCTGCAGCCGGAACAGCGCGCCGAGATGATGGCGAAAACCGGCCGCCGCACCGTGCCGCAGATCTACATCGGCGACACCCACGTCGGCGGATTCGACGATCTGTCCGCGCTGGATCGCGCCGGCAAACTGGACCCGCTGCTGCAGGGCGCGTAGACTTGGCGTCCTGATTGTTATTCAATCCACACTGGGGACGGCATGGCCGTCCCTTGTCCTTCCCATCTCACTGAAAGCATTCCATGGCTGAGCAAAATCAACAACCCGTGTTCCAGATCCAGCGCGTCTACCTGAAGGACATGTCGCTGGAGCAGCCGAACTCCCCGGCGATCTTCCTCGAGCAGGATGGCCCGAGCATCGAAGTCGCGGTTGACGTCGGCGTCGAAGCGCTGGCCGAAACGATTTTCGAATCCACCGTCACGATCACCGTCACCGCCAAGATCAAGGACAAGACCGCCTTCCTGGTCGAAGGCAAGCAGGCCGGCATCTTCGAGATCGCCAACATCCCGGAAGAACAGATGGATCCGCTGCTGGGCATCGGCTGCCCGAACATCATCTATCCCTACCTGCGCGCCAACATTGCCGACATGATCACCCGCGCGGGCTTCCCGCCGGTGCACCTGGCCGAGATCAACTTCGAAGCCTTCTACCAGCAACGCCTGCAGGCGCTCTCCGAGCAGCAGCAACAGCAGAACGGCTCCGGCCTCGTCATGCCCGACGGCACCGCTGCCAAGCACTGATCAACAAGCGTCCGGCGCAATGCCGCTGGCGATTCGAGGGAGGAAGTGATGAACGTTGCACGCCTGATCGCGGCGGCCGCGGCGCTGGCCTCGTGCGCTGCCTTCGCCGCGCCCGCGGTCGAATTCAAGTCGGTGGGTGCTGCGCCCGCCATCATGTACGACGCGCCGTCGGCGAAGGGCAGGAAGGTCTTCGTCGCGCCGCGCGGCATGCCGGTGGAGGTCGTGCTGAGCTATGGTGAGTGGAACAAGGTGCGCGATGCATCCGGCGACCTTGCCTGGATCGAGGCGAAGGCGCTGACGCCGAAGCGCCACCTTGTCGTGACGGCCGCCAGCGCGCGTGTCCGCGCCTCTGCGGAAGACGCGGCGCCGGTGGTCTTCACCGCCGACAAGGGCGTGTTGCTGGAAATGCTGGACCCTGCCGTTTCCGGCTGGGTCAAGGTGCGCCATCGCGACGGCCAGTCGGGCTACGTGCGCGCTACCGAAGTCTGGGGCGAGTAAGCAACAGCCTCGTGGCGACAACCACCACTACAAGGATATAGCCATGGCTGTGACTCCCGGCGCCCATCCGGTCAAGATCACCGTCCTCGGCGCTGGCGCCTGGGGTACTGCGCTGGCGATCGCGCTCGCCGACCGCCACCAGGTGCTGCTCTGGGGGCGCGAGGATGAAGTGATGCGCGCGGTTGCCGAACAGCGCGAAAACAAGGCTTACCTGCCGGGCTTCCGTCTTCCCGACAGCCTGCGCGTGAGCTCCGATTTCGAGGCAGCCGTCGCCCATGTCGTGGGCGGCGAGCATACGCTGCTCATCATCGCCTCTTCCGTTTCGGGGCTGCGTCCGCTTGCCGAGCGGCTGAAGTCTTATCCCATTCCCAACCTCGTCTGGCTCTGCAAGGGTTTCGAGGAAAAGACGCAACTGCTGCCGCACCAGGTAGTGCACGAAGTGCTCGGCTTCGACCTGCCCATCGGCGTGCTGTCCGGGCCGTCGTTTGCGCAGGAAGTTGCTGCCGGCAAGCCTTGCGCGCTCACGGTGGCATCCGATTCCGCCGCCTTGCGCGAATGCGTGGTGCAGGCGGTGCACGGCCGCTCGATACGCGTCTACACCACGGATGACATGGTGGGCGTGGAAACCGGCGGCGCGGTGAAGAATATTCTCGCCATCGCCACCGGCGTCACCGATGGCCTCGGCCTTGGCCACAATGCGCGCGCGGCGCTCATCACCCGAGGCCTGGCCGAGATTTCGAGGCTCGGCATTGCGCTTGGCGGCCGCTCCGAAACCTTCATGGGGTTGGCTGGCGTCGGCGACCTCATCCTCACCTGCACCGGCGACCTGTCACGCAATCGCCGCGTCGGACTCGGACTGGCGCAAGGCAAGAAGCTGGACACCATCGTCGAGGAGCTCGGCCATGTGGCCGAAGGCGTGCGCTGTGCGCAGGCGGTGCGGGCACTGGCGAAGGAGCTTGGCGTCGACATGCCGATCACGAACGCAGTCGCCGCCGTATTGTTCGAGGGCGATTCGCCGCGTGAGATGGTAGAACGCCTGCTCTCCCGCGATCCGCGCGACGAGGCAGCCTGACGTAATGCCCCGCTTGCTGCGGGGCAGGTTCTCATTTACTGCGTGCGGTCTGCGTAACGATCCGCCACCGATTTCACGAAACCTTCCTTCTGCAACGCTCCCAACGCATGCGTCAGCGAGGCAATCGTGCCGTCCGCGGTCTTCGGATTGCAGGCAAGGTAGTAATCCACTTCGCGTACGATCATCACCGGCTTGACTGTCTTGCTGCCGACCTGTGCGGCGGATTCCTTCCCCTTGTAAAGGCCGGAAATCCAGAGGTCGATGCGGCCGGCGATCAGCTTGGCGAGGTTCAGGTTGTCATCGCCGACGAGATCGATGCTGGTAAAACCCAGCGACTTCAGATACATCGCCTTCGCATCCATCGTCACGCCGCCGATGCGATAGCGCTTGGCATCCTCGATGGATTTGAGCTGCCTGTTGAAGTCGCTTCTGGCAAACAGCGCCCATTTGTTGACCGTGAGCGGACCGACCCATTTGAACAGCGCTTCGCGCTCCGGCAGCTTCACCGTCGAATACACGCAGGTATCGGGCAAAGACAAGGCCGACTGGTAGGCACGTGCCCACGGCAGCACCTGGAATTTCATCGGCACGTTGGCGCGCTTGCCCATCTCTTGCAGGATCTCGGTGGAGAAGCCGCCCACATGCGGGCCGTCGGCGTAATTGAAGGGAGCGTTGTCCTCGGTAACGAGGTCCAGCGCATGGACGGGCGCTGCGAACAGGCCGGCGGCAGTCAGCGTGCCGGCAGCAGCGAAACGAAGGAAGGATGGGCGGGTGCGAGGATAGGTTTTCATGGCAGCGTCTCCGGCTGGCCGTCAGGTACAGGCGTGGGGGCGCCTGCACATCGCGGCCGGTTGTCATCGTATTGGTATCGTTGGAATTGCCGGTCTTGTCGGGAGGATGCCGGCTTCGGGTCCATAGATTACCCGTCGAGCCTTTGCGGGACTAATGCCGAGTTTTCATACCGCCATGCAGGAATTGCATAGGGTTGTGAGTGGCGGAATGTACTTCAATCATTCTTCGGCTTGCGCAGCATCGTGATGAGCAGTGAAGCATCTTCCAGCGCTTTGAAGGCGTATGGAACATTGCCGACCAGGTAGATCAATTCACCGGGGCGCAGCACGATCTGCTTGGCATGCGCCTGTATTTCGACTGTTCCTTCCAGGCATTGCACCGTGAGTTCGCCCGGCACATGATGTTCGGGTACGGATTTGCCGGCCTGCAGCACCACCCGCATCACCTCGAACTCCGCAGTACGCACCAGTGCAATCGATTCGGACTGCGGTAACTTGTCCCCGAGCGGTCGGATATCGATGACTTCACCCGAAACAGCATGATGCAGCGACATGGAAGCCTCCTTGCAAATTGACATTCAGCCGGGACGGATGCAGCGGCAGGACAGATTCGAGGCTCTTCCTGTCAGGGCATGAATCCCATTAACAAGACTATATCCGCAAGGGGTTTGTTCCGTCAGCGCGTTGCGGCCTTGCCGGCATGATCGTTCCCGCAATGGGTATGTGCTTGTCCGTGGAAATCGTACCATCCGCCATCAGAGAAAAGTAACGCAGGCAGCACACCCGCAGGAAGGACGTGAAGTTGTCGACTTCGCCGCGAAACGCAACGAGTTCGTCGTAGAGTTTGGTGATCAGTTGGCTGGGGCTCATGCCGTCGCGCGCGGCGATCTCTTCGAGCGCATTCCAGAACAGGTTTTCGAGCTTGATGGAGGTGACGGCGCCGTGCAGCCGGATCGACCGGGCCCGGCACTCGTACAGACCAGGATCGGCCTTGACGAAAATTTCGCACATGATCTGTCTCCCAACAGGCTGCGGACGCGCAAGCGCACAGGATAATCCCTTTTGCGCCTGCGCGGATTGCGGGATCACAGTTCGATGCGCGTTCCCAGCACGGCGAGGAACTGGCGTATCCATGCCGGATGCGCCGGCCACGCGGGCGCGGTAACGAGATTGCCGTCGGTGACTGCGTCCGTCACGTCGATCTCCGCATAGTGGGCGCCGGCCTGCTCGACTTCCGGGCGGCAGGCAGGGTAGGCCGAGCAGCGTTTGCCCTCCAGCACGCCTGCGGCGGCAAGGATCTGCGCGCCATGGCAGATGGCGGCAATCGGCTTCTTTGCTTGCGCGAAATGCTTCACCATTTCCACCAGCGTCGGATTCAGGCGCAGGTATTCCGGTGCGCGTCCGCCGGGAACCAGCAGCGCATCGTAATTTGCCGCGTTCACTGCATCGAAATCATAGTTGAGCGTGAAGCGGTGGCCGGGCTTTTCGGAGTAGGTCTGGTGACCTTCGAAATCGTGGATTGCCGTGGCAATGAAATCGCCCGCCTTTTTGCCGGGACAGACGGCATGCACGGTGTGCCCGACGGCAAGCAGTGCCTGAAAAGGCACCATGATCTCGTAGTCTTCACCGAAATCGCCGACCGGCATCAGGATGGTTTTGGCTGCCATGATGGTCTCCTCTGGTTAAGTGAGCCATCATTGTTCGCCCGGCCGCTGCGCGACGGGTAGTCGCCGGTTACTACACGATGCGTATTGAAAGAAAATCACCGAATTGGCCTGAGTCATTGCTTTTTGCCATGGTGTTGCAGCGCGCCGACAAAACTAGTGAAAACTATTTGCGTCTTTGCCGGTCATATGTTCCGCAACGCAATCACGATGCCAAGGAACAATATGCTCCTGCCGGGTAGCATTGTTGAGGTTCCGGCATGAAGAGTTACCATGGATTTGCCCAAACCGATGGCACGTATTGTCATTGTGCAATCTCAATGACAACAGGCATCATTCCGGCACGATATTGTGCGCCGGGAGAAAATTATTCAAAGGGCAATACCGCAGCGCTGAAGGTTAGCCCTTCATCCATCGCCGGCCAAGGCGGCTAAGCTTCGCTTCGGCCTTATACTTCTGATTTATTTGTCATTTCAATTCGTTCAATCCCTATGCGCAATCTTTCGGTCCGTTCTCTCCGCAACCTTCCGTCCCGCGCCATCAGCCGCGGCTTCACGCTGATCGAAATCATGGTGGTGGTGGTGATCATGGGTATCCTTGCCGCACTCGTCGTGCCCAAGCTGATGGGCCGCACCGACGACGCACGCATCACCGCCGCGAAGCAGGATATCGCGACGCTGATGCAGGCGCTGAAGCTCTACAAGCTCGACAACCAGCGCTATCCGACCACCGAGCAAGGCCTGCAAGCCCTCATCGCCAAGCCGACCAGCGGCCCGGCGGCGAACGGCTGGAAAACCGGCGGCTACATCGACAAGCTGCCGAAAGACCCCTGGGGTAATTCCTACCAGTACCTCTCGCCCGGTGTGCATGGCGAAGTGGACGTGTTTTCCTATGGCGCCGACGGCCAGCCCGGCGGCACCGGAACTGATGCCGATTTCGGTTCGTGGGATCAGTAAGCATTCCTTCCACCGGCACCCGGCGAACACGGCAGCATGGCTTCACGCTGCTTGAGTTGCTGGTGGTGCTGGTCATCGCCGGCATCCTGCTCGGCGTGGTCACCCTGACCGCGCTGCCGGGCAGGCAGCAGGCATTGCAAAACGACGCCCAGCGCATCGCCTTGCTGATGCAGCTGGCGCGCGACGAAGCCATCGTGCGCAACCGTCCCGTTGCATTCGAAGCGGAGCAGGACCGCTATCGCTTCCTGGTGCGCGACGACGTCTCCTGGCAACCCTTGCCGCAGGACGAGTTGCTGCGCGAGCGCGACTTCCGGGCCGCGCCGGTGTCGCTCGGCA
>DASVLM010000049.1:0-3219 GCA_036384875.1 Noviherbaspirillum sp. | reverse complement strand
GTGCCACGATCTCGGCAAGCTGTCGTGTGCCTGAAATTGGCTCGACTGCCCGGCGAGCAGCAATCGCCTTTGCAATCTGAAAAGCAAACCGTTCTTCCCCATAGTCTCTGATCACCTTTGCTATCGTCTCTACGGTTTCCGTCGCCAGCCATTCTGCTGCCGATATGCCGCGCGTGGTATCCATGCGCATGTCGAGCGGACCGTCGTTACGGAAACTGAAACCCCTTGCCGCGTCATCCACCTGCGGCGAAGAGATGCCCAAGTCCAGCAACACTCCATCCACCTGCGATACGCCGCGCGCATCCAGCTCCTCGCGCATCGTCGCGAAACTTTCATGCACGATCTCGAACCGCGGGTCCGCGATCGTGTTCGCGACTGCTATCGCCTGCGGATCCTTGTCGAAGGCGATCAGGCGCCCCTTTTCGCCCAACCGTTCGAGAATCCTCTTGCTGTGTCCGCCGCGGCCGAACGTGCCGTCGACGTACACACCATTGGCCCTTGCGCCCTCGATTGCGAGCGCATCGACCGCTTCTTCCAGCAACACCGTGCGGTGCTGCAGTTCCGGCACCGCTTTGTCTGTCATGGCGGGCTAGAAAGAAAAATTGCTCAACGCGTCCGGCATGCCGTTCGCGATCGCCTGCGCCTCGCTTTCGGCGAGCTTCTCGGCATCCCAGATTTCGAAGTGGCTGCCCATGCCGAGCAGCATCACGTCGCGCGTCAGGCCGGCGGCGGTGCGCAGTTCGGGCGCGATCAGGATGCGGCCGGCGGAATCCATCTCGACATCGTTCGCGTTGCCGAGGAAGATGCGCTGCCACGCGCGCGCCGACATCGGCCACGCAGCAATCTGTTCGCGATGCTGTTCCCACACCGGGCGCGGGAAGAGCAAGAGGCAGCCATGCGGATGCTTGGTTACCGTGACGCGCCCTTCGCACTGGACAGTCAGGGCGTCACGATGCTTGGACGGAATCGTCATCCGCCCTTTCGCATCGAGATTGAGTGCTGACGCGCCCTGGAACACCCTGATTGCCCTCGCCTGTGTGGTTATTTATGCATCGCCGTGAATCGTGTTTTGGGGCAACAACCTCAAACCGCCCCACAAAAATACACTTTTTCACACTTGCGCCCACTTTAGAGGATGCTTTTTTTGCGGTCAAGTAATTTTCGGCAACAAAATTGCGATTTTTCCTAATGAAGTCAAAGACTTAGCGTGTTTCGTTGATGCAACGCGCAAACTGAATTCCTCTATTAATTAAGAACTTAGTGCACACACTGAAGGTGACGCATTAGATATATACATGTGTTTGCCGGCGTCGCAGGATTTGCCACAGCTTGTGCGACCTGGCGTTGGACCACGGAAAGTCGATGTCGTGCGGCACTAATCAGAGAATATTTGCGCTGCAAAACGGTGCCAGGAAGCACCGGAAAGCCTTTCTCCGAGGCCATGTGTTGCTTCCGCACCAAGTAAATTGCGGACAAGCTTGCGCGCAACATAAAACGCAAATTACAATCATTCTCATTTAGAAAATTGACGAGTCCTGCTGCAAACAGAGCGGCGACGTTCCAAAACACAATGAAAAAAATATTTCCCTTGCGATGCCGGCCTGCCGGCAAGTTGCTTGCACTCGCGACCGCCTTTGCCCTCATTGCTTGCGGCGGTGGTTCCGGCGCCCCTACTGCCCTGACTGCGCCTGCGGAAGGCAGCTCGCTTAACCAGGTCGCGGCGCTAGGCGAATTGATCTTCAAGGACCAAAGCCTTTCAGCGTCGGGCAAGCAATCCTGCGCAAGCTGCCATGATCCTTCCAATGCCCACGCACAAACGAACGATCTGTCGGTGCAGCTGGGCGGGCCGAATGGCGACATTCCCGGATTCCGCGCTGTGCCGTCGTTGCGCTACCTGAGCTTTGCGCCCGCATTCTTCTTTGCCAAGGACGGCACGCCGACCGGCGGATTCAACCGCGACGGACGTGCGCAATCTTTGGCGGAACAGGGACACCGCCCCTTCCTCGCACCGCATGAAATGGCAAACAAGGATGCGGCGGAAGTGATCGGCCGCCTGAAGCAGGCGAGCTATGCGGAGCAGTTCAGGAAAATCTTCGGCGCCGACATCTTCGACCGTCCCGACGATGCCTTCGAGCGCGCCACCTTCGCGCTGCAGCAATACCAGAAGGAAGATCCGTCCTTCCATCCCTTCGATTCGAAATACGATGCCTTCCTCGCAGGCAAGGTCCAGCTGACCGCGGCGGAACAGCGCGGCCTGGCATTGTTCAACAACCCCGCAAAGGGCAATTGCGCGGCCTGCCACATCAGCGCCCGCGGCGCCGATGGAACGCCGCCGCTGTTCACCGACTTCACCTACGACAACATCGGCGTGCCGCGCAACACGGCGATTCCCGCGACGGCGGACCCAACCTACTTCGACCTCGGCCTGTGCGGGCCCGACCGGACTGATCTCGCCAGCCGCACCGACCTGTGCGGCGCATTCAAGGTACCCACGCTGCGCAATGTCGCCACGCGCAAGGTGTTCTTCCACAACGGCGTGTTCCATTCCTTGCGCGACGCGCTGCGCTTCTACGTGCGCCGCGACACCAATCCCGAAGAGTGGTATCCGGCCGGGCCGGATGGCACGGTCGTGAAGTTCAACGACGTGCCGGCCGCGATGCGCGGCAACGTCAATACCACCGAAGCACCATACAACCGCCAGAAGGGCATGGCACCCGCGCTCTCGGATGACGAGATCGAAGACATGATCCGCTTCCTGAACACGCTGACCGACGGCTATCAAATCAACTGACCAACGACACTTCCATCATGAAAAAAACCACCATCGCCAAGGCGCTCTCCTTCGCCCTCCTCTCCGCACCGCTGGCTGCCATGGCCAGCGAAGCCGAACTGATGCAGAAACTCGAAGCGATCGCCGCCGAACTGGAAAAGGTAAAGGCCGAGCTGGCCGCGACCAAGCACAAGGCGGAGATGGTGGAAAAACGCCAGGAAGAAGCTGCACCCGCGCGCACCGCCGCAGTGGAAAGCGCGCCTGCTGCTGCCGGCAGTGCATCCGGCCCGGCCACCGTTCTTACCGGGTATGGCGAAGTCAATTACAACCGCCCGACCAAGGACGCCAGCCAGTCGCAGGTCGATGTGCGCCGTGCCGTGATCGGCATCCAGCATCGCTTCGACGACCGGACCAAGCTGGTGTCGGAATTCGAATGGGAGCATGCAGTG
>DASVLM010000048.1:0-9354 GCA_036384875.1 Noviherbaspirillum sp. | reverse complement strand
AAGAGTTTGTACCTCGTGTTCGGACTGCAATCCGCGATTGCATGGATCGTGTCGGCGCCGCTGCTGGCGGCATTGGGCAGCGCGCGCCCGCTCGGCTGGCTCGACATGCTTGGTATCGCGCTGTGGAGTTTCGGCTGGCTGTTCGAAACCATCGCCGATGCGCAGCTCGCGCGCTTCAGGAAAGCACGCGCGATGCAGCCCGCCGGTAGCAGCGCGCCTCGCATCCTCGATACCGGCCTGTGGCGCTACTCGCGGCATCCAAACTATTTCGGCGAATGCTGCCTGTGGTGGGGCTTCTACCTGATCGCAACGTCCGCCGGCGCATGGTGGACGATTTTCTCGCCGCTGGTCATGACCTTCCTGCTGCTGCGCATATCGGGCGTGGCCCTGCTCGACAAGAGCATGCAGGAAAAGCATCCGGCCTACCGCGATTACATCGCGCGAACCAATGCCTTCTTCCCTGGACTGCCCCGCAGGAGGCCGACGGATGATGCAGCGCCGCGCTAGCAAAAGCTCGCGTGGCCGTGGGCTAGCGGTGCGTGTTCTTGCAGCAATGACGCTGGCCGCCGTGCTTGCAACGTTCGCCGGACCTGCACAGGCGCAGACGAAGCAATGGAAATTCCTCGCGCTGCTGGACGGCAAACCTATCGGCACGCATACCTTCACGCTTACCGGCACCACGGATGATGGCGAGTTGCGCAGCGAAGCCAAGTTCGACGTCAAGGTTCTGTTCATCCCGGCGTATCGCTACCGCCATCTTGCAATCGAACGCTGGCATCGCGGCTGCGTCGCATCGATCACGGCAAGGACGGATGACGACGGCAAGATCTCGGAAGTCGAGGGCCGCAGCGAGAACGGCGTCATGACAATCGCAACGCGCAACAGCCGTTACACGGCCGATGGCTGCGTGCTGAGCTTCGCCTACTGGAACCCCGACATGCTGCGGCAGACACGGCTGCTCAACGCACAGACCGGCGAGTACAAGGCAGTCAGCATTGCCGCGCTTGCCGACGGACGCAACGACGCACCGGGACGCGAGAAGCGCTACCGCATTGCCGGACCGAAGCAGCCGATCGAATTGCGATACAGCGATTCCGGCGAGTGGATCGGGCTCGACACCATCGTGGGCAGCGGACGGCACCTGGTTTATCAGCTTGAACGTTGAACACCTGGCATCAAATCAATGAAGCGGAGATCAACATGGCACTCTTTACAAAGCATCCTTTGAACAAGGCAATCCTCGCAGCGGCATTTGCGCTCGCAGGCTGCCAGAGCGAACCCTTGCGGCCGATCGCGACCGCACCGCACGTCGACCTGCAGCGCTTCATGGGCGACTGGTACGTCATCGGCAACATACCGACCTTCCTCGAAAAGAACGCGTGCAATGCCGTCGAGTCCTATCGGCTGGACAGCGACGGCAGCATCGCCACCACCTTCACCTATCGCGCCGACGGCTGCGACAGCCCCGAAAAAGTCATGCATCCGCGCGGCTTTGTCGTCGACCGGAATACAAATGCGAGCTGGGGCATGCAATTCATCTGGCCGATCAAGGCAGAATACAAGATCGTGCATGTGGCCGACGATTACAGCGCCACCATCATCGGCCGCCGTAAGCGCGATTACCTCTGGATCATGGCGCGCACGCCAGTCATCCCCGACGCGCAATACCAGCATTTGCTGGATATCGCCGTGGCACAAGGCTATGACGCCAGCCTCGTGCGCAAAGTCCCGCAGCATTGGCCCGGCCGCTGAAGAAGGCCTGTGTTTGAATGCGCCGGAAGCAGCTTGTCTCTTCCGGGCGCATTGAAGGCAACCAAAGCATCAGCAGCATCCCTGCATCATTCCCTTCCGATCATTCCCCTCTGATACCCGCCATCTCGCTCCGCGCATAACAGAACGAAACGCGGATACCTGCCATTGCCTCTACCCCGTTGTTTTGAAAACTGCCGCTGCTACGCTTGCTTGCATGCAGATCGAGCAAGCACGAGGAGACAAGCACACATCGGCGCGCACGCATCGCAGGTTTTCACCATCCGGGCAGCGCCCGGTTTTCATCACCTGTACTTCAAGAGGAGAGGACATGCCTTACAAGAACCATAAGCTGAACACCCTGCTGGCTGCCGCAGCTACCGGCGCTTTCGCCGGCGCATTCGCCGGGTCCGCCGCGGCACAGACCAATGTCACCTTGATGGGACTGGTCGACGCCTATGTCGGCACCCAGCGCAATGCCGGCGACACCTCGTCGCGCCCTGCAGTCAACAGCAGCGGCATGACGACGTCCTGGTTCGGCTTCAAGGGAACCGAGGACCTGGGCAACGGGCTGTCGGCCAAGTTCGCGCTGACGAGTTTCTTCAAGACCGACACTGGCCAGTACGGCCGCTTCCCTTCCGACACGCTGTGGGCGCGCGATGCCAACATCGGCCTTGCGGGCGGTTTCGGCACGGTCACGCTGGGACGCGGGCTGGCGCCGAACTTCCTGCCATCGGTCATCTTCAATTCCTTCGGCGACTCCTTCACCTTCTCGCCGCTGATCCTGCACATGGACGTGCCGCTCTTCAATGGCTCAGGCTGGACCAACGGTGTGGCCGGCGACACCGGCTGGAGCAACGAAGTCATCTACAGCACGCCGAACTTCAAAGGCCTCTCCGCCAACGTTCATTACCAGTTCGGTGAAGTGGCGGGCGACAACGGCCAGCGCAATGTCGGCGCCAACGTGCTCTACTTCAGCGGACCGCTGGGATTGACGGCGTATTGGCACAACGTGAAGGTCAACAATCCGCTCAACTCGCCGGCCGGCAATGTGCAGCCGGCGGGGAACATTCCACTGCCTTCCGGCCTGTTTGCCACGCGCCAGACTTCATGGATGGTGGGCGGCAGCTACGACTTCAAGGCGGTGAAACTGTTTGCCACCTACGGCCGCAATTCGCATGACATCGACTTCGACGACAAGACGACGTCGCTCGGCGCGAGCCTGCCGGCAGGTAACGGCAAGTTCATCGCCGCGTGGGCGGAGACGAAGCGCAGCGGGACTGCCGCCGGTGCCGACCAGAAGCGCGACACGACTTCCATCGGCTACGTCTACGACTTGTCCAAGCGCACCGATGTGTATGCAGTCGCGATGAACGACCGCATCACCAGCCAGCCGAGCGGCAACAGCTTCGGCCTCGGCATCCGTCACCGCTTCTGATGACGTAGGCAGGAACGCCGCACCATGGGATCAGATACAGCATCAGCCTCGGAATCAGGCAATGCTGGCGGCCAGTTCCCACAGCGACGTTCCTGCGCCTTTTTCCACCGGCACGGGTTTCACTTCCAGCGACTTCGCGGTCTGGCGCACCAGTTCACGCAGCCACTTGTGCTCCGGACTCTGGTGCGCGCGTTCATGCCACATCTGGTAGAAGCTCATTGCCGGAAACTTTACCGGCGAGCGGAACACCTTCAGCGGCAGGCGCTTCTCCCAGTAGCGGATGAAATGAATGCCGGTTGTCAGCACGAGGTCGGTGCGCGTCAGCATGTCGGGAATCACGCTGAAATAGGCCGATTCCACCACCACATTGCGCCGCATGTTGTGCCGTGCGAGATAGGTGTCGACCACGCCCGAATAACCCTGCAGCATGCGCGACGGCGCCACGTGCGGCAGCGCGAGATACTCCTCCACCGACATGCGGTTGGCATCGGTGCGCAGGGCATAGGCGCAATCGCCGCGCATCACGCAGGCAAGTTCGTCTTCGAACAGCTTCGACGTATGCAGGTGCGGCGGCGGTTCTTCCCAATTGACGATCACCAGGTCAATCTGCCCGTCCGACAGCAGCTTCATGTAATCCATCTCCGGCGCCATGGCATGGATCACGATGCGGCTCTTCGGCGACTCGCGGCACAGGTTGGCGACGATGTTGGGCAGGAACTGACTGTCGAGATAGTCCGGCACGGCGATGTGGAACTCGCGTCCCTCCTGTGCCGGATCGAAGGGAACGCGCTGCATGAACAGGCGGTCCGTCTGGTCGAGGATCATCTTGGCCGGCTTCAGCAGGCTTTCGCCATGCTCCGTCAGCACCATGCCGCGCGCACCGCGCACCAGCAACGGGTCGCCGGTGAGCTCGCGCAGCTTGCGCAGCGAGGCCGAGATGGACGGCTGCGGCTGGTTCAGCTTCAACGCAACGCGCGAGACGTTGCGTTCGCACAGCAGCATGTAGAGGATGCGGATCAGGTGTATGTCAAGGTGAACTGGCAAACCCATCATGACGGCCTCCGTAACGGAAAGACGATTCAGTGCAAAAAGGGAAGCGCGCCGGACTCAGATGCCGTCCATCAGCCGCTTCACATCGGCCCGCGCCTGCGCGCGCAGCTCGGCCATGTCGAGGCCGGGAATCGCGTCGTCCTCGACCACGACGTCGCCGTCCACCAGCAGCCATTTCAACTTCGGGCGTCCGCCGCTGACCACCGGCGCGGCGGCGATGTCGTGCAGACCGAAGAAGCGCGGATCGTCCAGGCTATAGACCGCAAGATCTGCCGCCTGGCCGACTGCCAGCGTGCCGACGCCGTCGAAGCCCAGCATGCGGGCGCCGCTCGCACTGGCCCAGTGAATGACCTGCTCGACGGTCGTGATATCGGCCCCCGCCTCGCCTGCGCCTTCCGGACGCGGACGCGTCGCCGCGCCGGCATGGGCGCGATGCATCAGCCAGGCGAAATGCACTTCGCTCAGCATGTCGGCCGCTTCATTGGACGCGGCGCCGTCGACACCCAGCGATACCTGCGCCCCGAGGCGGTCGAGCAGCGGCGCGCTCGCCACACCGTCGGCCAGGCGCGCATTGCTTTGCGGGCAGTGCGCCATGCCGGTGCGGGTATCGCCCAGCATGCGCATTTCCTTTTCGGTGAGGTGGCACAGGTGGGCGAGCGAGACGTCCGGACCGAGCCACTCGTTCTCGGCAAGATATTCGATCGGCAGGCAGCCGAAGGCTTCGCGGCAGTGCTCGTAGAAGCTCACCGTTTCCGACATGTGTGTGTGCAGCGGCACCGCCATGCTGCGTGCCGCACGCGCCACGTGCTTCAGCTCATTGCGCTGCAACGATACGGTGACGGTCGTCGGTGCCATTGCGACGCGATTGCGCGGACGCAGGCCGCGCTGGTGGAAGCGTCCGGCGGTGCGCTCGACTTCGGCAATCATGTCGTCCAGCGTTTCGGGCTCGATGTAATTCTGGTCGTTCGCCTCCAGCTTGCGCGTGACGGTTGCGCCGCCGCGCAGCAGCATGAAGCGCAAACCGAGCCGGTTCGCTTCCTCGAACAGCGCAGCGGAAGCGTCATAGCTCATGCCGGGGTAATAGATGTAATGATGGTCGGCCACCGTGGTACAGCCGGACAGCATCAGTTCCACCAGGCCGATGCGCGCCGCGAGGCGCAAGCGTTCCTCGTTGAAGTGGCGGCGATAGATGAAAGGCACCGCTTGCAGCCAGGGACTGAGCGTGAGGTTGAGGCCGGACGGCACACCCTTCAGCAGCGACTGGAACAGATGGTGGTGGGTATTCACCCAGCCCGGATAGATGACGCAATCGCGTGCGTCGAGCACGCGTTCGCCCGACTGCGGCAGGAGGCCGTTGCCCATCTCGGCAATGGCGCCGCCGACGATGCGCAGGTCGCTCGCACTGCTGCGCGCGTCGTCGTTGTTTGCGCCGCGCTTGCCGGTCATGACGGCGTGGGCGTTCTTGATCAGGATGCTTGTGTTTCGGTTCATGCGATATCTCCGTGACGCAGGCGTCCCGCGCAAATTCGTGCGAGACGCCTGCGCGGTCGTCAGTGCTTCGGCACGGTGCCGTCGACACCCTTGACCAGGTAGTTCATGTTGTTCAGCTCATCGGCGCCGATCACCTTGCCGGCGGCGACGCGCTCCTTGCCGTCCTGGTCCACGATGGGACCGGCGAACGGATTCAGCTTGCCCTCCGCGATGCCGCGTTCGGCCGCGGCGAATTTCTCGCGCACGGCCGCCGGCACTGCCGCGTTGAGCGGCGCCATGCGGATGAAACCTTCGCGCAGGCCCCCCATCACATTCTCCGATTTCCAGCGGCCGGCAATCACATCCTCGATGGTCTTGATGTAGAACGAACCCCAGGTCTGCACCACGGAAGTCAGGTTGGTCTTGGGTCCGAACTTCTGCATGTCGGAGTAGTAGCCCAGCGTGTAGAGGCCGTTCTCTTCCGCCGTGGTGACGAGGGAAACGCCGGAGGTGTGGTAGGTCAGCACATCCACGCCGAGCTTCACCATGGTGTTGGTGGCGTCGCGCTCCTTGCCCGGATCATGCCAGGCATTCAGCCACACCAGCTTGACCTGCGCGTTGGGGTTCACGCTGCGCATGCCGAGCGTAAAGGCATTGATCCCTTGCAGCACTTCGGGAATCGGGAAGGCGCCGATATAGCCGACCACGCCCTTCTTGCTCATCGCACCGGCCAGTACGCCTTCGAGGTAGCGGCCTTCGTAATAGCGGCCGTTGTAGACGCCGAGGTTGCGCGCCGTCTTGTAGCCGGTGCCGTTCATGAAGATCACGTTCGGATACTGCTTGGCCACCTTCACCGTCGGTTCCATGAAGCCGAACGAGGGCGTGAAGATGATCTTGCATCCTTCCTGCACGAAGTTGCGGATCACGCGCTCCGCATCCGGGCCTTCGGCGACGTTCTCGACGAACTTGGTGGTGACCTTGTTGCCGAGCGCGGCGACGAGTTCCTTGCGGCCGAGTTCATGCTGGTAGGTCCAGCCGCTTTCACCGATCGGGTTGGAATACACGTAACAGGCTTTCAACGGCTCTTGCGCCTGCGCGGATACGGCGAGGCCGAATACGGCAGCGAAGGCCGACAGCAATTGCGGAATGCGGCGTGGATGGTGTGGCATGTCATTCTCCTTGATTTGTTCTAGTGTGTGACGGTGGAAAAACGGCTACGCAATCACGCGTCTGGCCGGAACGGCTGTCCCAACGACACCGGCGAATTGAGCCGGATGGTGTCGGGATTTCGCGAGATCAGGACCAGCACCACGATCGTCGCAAAATAGGGCAAGGCGGACAGGAACTGGGAAGGCAGGTCGATATGCAGCCCCGAACCCTGTACGAACAACTGGGAAATCATCACGCCGCCGAACAGGTAGGCGCCGACCACCACGCGCAGCGGTCGCCAGGTGGCGAACACGACGAGCGCCAGCGCGATCCAGCCGCGCCCGGCGACCATGCCTTCCACCCACAGCGGCGTGTAGTAGACCGACATGAAAGCGCCTGCAATGCCGGCCATGCCGCCGCCGAAAGCGGTTGCCGCGTAGCGCAGCGCTATCACCCGATAGCCGACCGCGTGCGCGGAGGAAGGCGACTCACCCACCGCGCGCAGCACCAGTCCCCAGCGGCTGCGGTAGAGGAACCACACCACCGCGCCCACCATGAACCACGAGAAATAGACCAGCGACTGCTGCTCGAACAGCGCCGGCCCGATCACCGGAATATCCGAGAGAAAAGGCACATGCACCGCCGGCACGGTGCCGAGCGTGGCGGACTCATAGGGCTTGCCGATGAAGGCCGAGAGGCCGACGCCGAAGATCGCCAATGCCAGGCCGGAGGCGACCTGGTTGGCCATCATGGTTAGCGCCAGCAGGCCGAAGGCCATCGACATCGCCACGCCCGCCAGCATGCCGGCCACCACCGCGAAGAACGGCGAGGCGCCATGGAAGGCAGCGGCGAAGGCGGCGATCGCGCCGACCGACATCATGCCTTCCGCCCCGAGGTTGAGGACGCCGGCCTTCTCGGTCACCAGTTCGCCGGTGGCGGTAAGCACCAGCGGCGTGGCGGTGACGATGGTGGCGGAGATGATGGAAGTGATCAGGAAGCTGTCCATGCCGGTTTCCTTGAAACGAGGGAAGTGAAGCGCACGCGGTAGCCGATGAAGAGGTCCGACGCGAGCAGGAAGAAGAGCAGCATCCCCTGGAATACCTTGGAGATGGACGACGGCAGGTTGAGGTATTGCTGCGCCTGTTCGCCGCCGAGGTAGATCAGCGCCATCAACAGGCTGGCGAACAGGATGCCGATCGCGTTCAGCCTGCCGACGAAGGCAACGATGATGGCGGCGAACCCATAATTGCTCGACACCGATTCGGTAAGCTGGCCCACCGGACCGGCGATTTCCGTCATGCCTGCGATGCCGGCAGCCGCGCCGCCCGACAGCAGGCCGATCCAGATGGTGCGCCTGGCGGAATAGCCCGCGTAGCGCGCCGCCGCTTCGGCCTGCCCCGCCACTTCCATCTGGTAACCCCAGAAGCTGCGCTGCATGAAGACATAGCCCGCTGCCAGCGCGCTCAGCGCCATCAGGAAGCCGATGTTGACGCGCGTGCCGTCGATCAGCACCGGCAGCATGGCGTTGTCTTCCAGCATGCGCGTCTGCGGAAAGTTGAAGCCTTCCGGATTCATCCACGGCCCGTGCACCAGCCAGGACGACATCAGTTGCGCGATGTACACCATCATCAGCGTGACGAGGATTTCATTCGCGCGATACTTCACCCGCAGGAAGGCCGGCACGGATGCCCACATCGCGCCGCCCGCCGCGCCTGCGATTACCATCGCAGGAAGCACGAGGCGGCCGAGCGCCGGCTCGCAATACAGGCCGACACCGGTGGCGCACACTGCGCCGAGGATGTACTGCCCTTCCGCGCCGATGTTCCATACGTTGGCGCGATAACCGACGGCGAGGCCGACGCTGATCAGCATCAGCGGTGTGGCTTTGAGCAGCAGCTCCGACACGCTGTAGAGATCGCGCACCGGGTACAGGAAGAAGACCTTGAAGCCTTCCAGCGGATGCTTGCCCAGCACCGCGAACAGCACCAGGCTGCCGATGAGGGTCAGGCCCACCGCGATCAGCGGCGAGAGGTAGCGCATGGCCTGCGAGGCTTCGGCGCGCGCTTCGAGTTTAAGCAACATGTCTTTCTCCTTCCCTTTGACGTTCCGGCCACATGCCGCTCATCCACACGCCGATCTCTTCGACGTTGGTGGCAGATGCCGGCGTGGCCGGCGACAGGCGTCCGCCGGCAATGACCGCAATGCGATCGCAGATTTCGAACAGCTCGTCGAGTTCTTCCGAGATCACCAGCACCGCCACGCCCGCATTGCGCAGGTCGATCAGTTGCTGGCGGATGAAGGCGGCGGCACCGACATCCACACCCCAGGTCGGTTGCGACACGATCAGCAGCTTCGGCTGCTG
Source organism: Noviherbaspirillum sp. (assembly GCA_036384875.1). GTDB lineage: Bacteria > Pseudomonadota > Gammaproteobacteria > Burkholderiales > Burkholderiaceae_D > Noviherbaspirillum. The sequence continues at coordinate 136 of DASVLM010000048.1, read as the reverse complement.
CATGATTTCGCGTCCCATGATGAACTTCTGCAGGTTGCCACCGGAAAGTGAACGCGCTTGCGATCCTGCGCCGCCGCACTTGACGTTGAAGCGTGCAATGCACGACTCGGCAAACTCGCGCACCGCATCGAAGCGG
>DASVLM010000047.1:0-9740 GCA_036384875.1 Noviherbaspirillum sp. | reverse complement strand
AAAGTAGCGATAGAGCAAGGGCTGCGTCACGCCGATTTCGCGCGCGAGTTCGCGCGTGCTGGCGGAAAAGCCGTGCGCGGCGAAATAGCGGATCGCCTTTTGCACGATCTGTTCCTCGCGTTCTTCCGGATTGAGGCGGCGCGTCGGCGCTGGCGCTTCGCTGGCCGAGTCCTTTTTCTTCATCGCTTTTCCTTGCTGTGAACCGATGGCGCTGCGGGATGCGGCGCGACTAGGCTGAGTATATCCGGCAATTTATCGCTTGACAAATAAGACTTCGTATCCGAATATTTATCAACCGATTATTTAAAACCAATCCCAATTGCGGCCGGGATGGCCGCATCCACTTCCGACAAGGAGACAAGCCATGAAACATCGATCCCTCTTGCTGAGCGCCGCCGCGGCACTTGCATTCGCGGGCAGCGCCGCCGTCCTGGCGCAGGACGCGCAGCCGATTCGCATCGGACTGCCGGTGCCCCTGACCGGTCCGTATGGCGCCGAAGCCAAGGACCAGGTCAAGAATGCCGAGCTCGCCGTCAAGGAATTCAACGATGCGGGTGGACTCAACGGCCGCAAGGCGGAACTGCTGGTGCGCGATGACCGGCTCAATCCGGGCGAGGCTGCCACGCGCGCGCTGGAGCTGATCGAAAAGGACAAGGTGAACTTCATCGTCGGCGGTCTTTCCGCGGCAACCCAGCTGGCCATCAACAATGTGACGAAGCAGCGCAAGACGATCTACATCTCGATCAGCCAGTCGGACGCCATCAACGAGCCGGCCGACTTTTCGCGTTACACCTTTCACGAGGCGCTCAACCCGCACATGACGACGCAAGCCGTGGGGCGCTATGTATTCAAGAAGGGCATGCGGATCGCCTTCCTCACCGCCGATTACGCCTACGGCCATGAGATGACGCGCGGCTTCACCCGCGTGGCGAAGGAGGTGGGCGCCGAAGTCGTCGGCGAACTCAAGCATCCGCTCGGCGCGACCGATTATTCAACCTTCCTGCCGCGCCTGCAGGCGCTCAAGCCCGATGTGATCGTGTTCAACAACTTCGGCCGCGACAACCAGATCTCCATAAAGCAGGCCACCGATTTCGGCATGAAGAAGTCGATGAAATTCGTCACGCCCATCCTCACCTATACCTCCCGCGTCGCTGCCGGGCCGTCTGTCTATGAAGGCGTGACGGGCGGCACGTCGTATTTCTGGGAACTCGAAAGCATGGTGCCTAGCGCGAAGCGATTCAACGATCAATACAAAGCAGCGAACGGCGGCAGCTATCCGTCCGACTACGGTTCGATGGCGTACTCGGCGGTGAAGTCGCTGCTCATGGCAGTCAAAAACGCCGGCGGCACCGATACCGAAAAAGTGGTTGATGCGCTGACCGGACTCAAATACGACACCTACAAGGGACCGCAGTTCTACCGCGCCTGCGACCATCAGTCGGTGCAGTCTGTCCTGATCATCGAATCGAAATCGAAGGACATGCGCAATCCCTCCGACGTGTTCCGGGTGCCCTATACCGTGCCCGGTTCCGACAGCCTGCTGCGCAGCTGCAGCGAACTCGGCTACAAGTCCTGACGCGGCATCCGGCCGACGATTCACGAGGAGACACTGCCATGGATGGAATCACGCCACAGCTCATCGCGCTGCAGCTCTTTACCGGGCTGGCGCTGGGGGCTGTCTATGTCTTGCTGGCGGTAGGCCTTTCCCTGATTTTCGGGATGCTTACCATTGTCAATTTCGCGCACGGCGCATTCTTCATGATCGGCGCCTACGCCGGTTACACCGCGTTCCAGTATTTCGGCAATTTCTGGGTCTGTCTCGTCGTGACGCCGATCGCCACCGGCCTGATCGGGATGGTGGTGGAGCGCTTCCTGGTGCGGCCGCTGTACGGGCGCGGCATCGACTATCCGCTGCTGCTGACCTTCGGCCTGGCCTATGTGCTGGTGGAAGCGGTGCGCATTGTGTTCGGCAAGCAGGGGCTGCCGATGGATACGCCGGCCGCCTTGCAGGATGCAGTCGACATCGGCGTCGGTTATTTCCCCGCTTATCGGCTGTTTGTCATCGCCGTCACCGGCGCGGTGCTGCTCGCGCTCTGGCTGTTCATTGAAAAGACTTCGTTCGGCCTGATCATCCGCGCCGGCGCCCGCGACAACCAGATCGTGCAGATCCTCGGCATCGATGTGTCGAAGGTCTGGCTCGCGGTGTTCGGCGTCGGCACGGCGATCGCGGGCCTGGCCGGCATCCTGTCGGCGCCTATGCAAGGCATCAGCCCGGAAATGGGCGGCTCGGTGCTGACGGTCGCCTTCGTCGTTACGGTGGTGGGCGGCATGGGCTCGCTGCCCGGTGCGATTGCCGCCGGCATCCTGGTCGGCGTGGTGGAAAGCCTCGCCGCTCTTTTCTATCCCGAAGCGGCAAAGGTCTCGATGTTCGTCATCATGGCCCTGGTCCTCCTGATCCGGCCGCAGGGACTATTCGGCCGCGCCGGACTGATGAGCTGACATCATGAATACTCAAACCCGATTTCTAGCCGCGCCCGCCGCTCCCGCTCCGATCGAATGGATACGCGGGCACCGGGCAATTGCCGTCCTGCTCGTGCTGCTGGCGTTTCCGTGGATCGTGCCCAACCAGACCGTCGCCATCAACATCCTCATCTACGGCTTGTATGCGGTCGGCTTCAATTTGCTGTTCGGCTACATGGGAATGCTGTCGTTCGGCCATGCCGCGTTTCTCGGTGTCGGTGCCTATACCGCCGGCATCCTGATCGCGCAGGGCGGGGCGCCATGGTGGGTGGCGATTCCGGCGGCGATCCTGCTGTCAGCGGTTGCCGCTGCCATACTCGGCGCGCTTGCCATCCGCACGCGCGGCATCTACTTCGCGATGGTCACGCTCGCGTTGTCGCAGTGCGTGTACTTTCTGGTCTACCAGTTTCCGCTCTCCGGCGGCGAGAACGGCCTGCGCGGCGTGAACGTTGCGCAGGTCACGCTGTTCGGCGCAACGCTGGACTTGCTCAACCCGGCCAATCGCTACTACTTCTTCCTGGCCTTCGTGGCGCTGGTCCTGCTCTTGCTGTCGCGTTTGCTGGACTCGCCCTTCGGCGCGGTGGTGGAAGCGGTACGCGAGAACGAGGCGCGCACGCGTGGCTGCGGCTACAACGTGGAGCAGACCAAGCTTGCGACCTTCGTGTTGTCCGGTGCGATCTGCGGGCTGGCCGGTGCGCTCAATGCCATCCACCTGTCGAGCGTGCCGATCGAGACGCTGCACTACGAAACCTCCGGGCTGGTCGTGATGATCTGCCTGCTCGGCGGCATGGGCACCTTCTTCGGCCCGTTCGTCGGCGCGGCGCTGTTCCTCATCGCGCAGGACAGCTTCTCGCTGTGGACGGAACACTGGCAGATTTATGTCGGCACGCTCTTCATCATCTTTGTCCTGTTCTTCCCGAAAGGCGTATGGGGAACCATCCTGGAGAAATGCCATGTCCGGTGACATCATCATCCGCACCGATGCGGTGACGCGCCGCTTCGGCGGCTTCACCGCCTTGAAAAACGTGTCGGTCGAATTTGAAAAAGGCAAGCTGACTTCGATCATTGGTCCGAACGGGGCAGGGAAGAGCACTTTCTTCAACATCCTCTCCGGCGCCTTCCCGCCCTCGGAGGGGCGCGTGATTTTCGACGAAGCGGATGTAACCGGGACGAAGCCGCATCTCTTCCCGCGCATCGGCATTTCGAAATCCTTCCAGATCACCAATATTTTCCCGGCCTTCACCGTTCTGGAAAATGTGCGCATCGCGCTGCAGGCGCATGTGTCCCGTTTCAACTTCTGGTCCCGGCGCAGCAGCCTCGGACTGGAAGACAAGGCGCATGCCTTGCTGCAGACGGTGGGGTTGGAGCGGCAATCCCGCAGCCTGGCGCGCGAACTCGCGCACGGCCAGCAACGCGCGCTGGAAATCGCCGTCGCGCTCGCCGGCGACCCGAAGCTGCTGCTCATGGACGAGCCGACTGCAGGCATGAGCCCGCAGGAGACGACGGCCATGATGGACCTGATCGTCAAGCTGGTGGCGGAACGGACCATCATTCTCGTCGAGCACAAGATGAAGATGGTGATGGGCATCAGCGACCGCCTGGTGGTGCTGCATCACGGTGAATTCCTCGCGGCCGGCACGCCCGACGATATCCGCAACAACGACGAAGTCAAACGCGTCTATCTCGGGCAACACTAAACACGGGAGCGGCATCATGCTATCGATTCAAAATCTCAATGCCTGGTATGGCTCCAGCCATGTGCTGCAGGGTGTCAACCTGGAAGTCGGGCGCGGCGAAGTGGTGTCCCTGCTCGGCCGCAACGGCGCCGGCAAGACGACGACCATCAAGACGGTGATGGGCCTGATCAAGAAGGCAAAAGGCAATGTGCGCTTCAAGGACCGGGACCTGATCGGCCTGCCTGCGCACAAGCGCTTCGGGCTCGGCCTTGCCTATGTGCCGGAAGAACGCCGCATCGTTCCCGGCCTCACGGTGCTGGAAAACATCCGGCTCGGCATCGTCGCGTCGGACAAGCGCGCACGGGAAAAGGAAATCATCGAGCAGATCGCGGAGACTTTTCCGCGCCTCAAGGAGCGGCTGCCGCAAATCGCGGTCACCATGTCGGGCGGCGAGCAGCAGATGCTCGCCATCGCACGCGCGCTCGCATCCGACCCCGACATGATCCTGCTCGACGAGCCTTCCGAAGGCATCATGCCGCTGCTGGTGCAGGAAATGTTCGAGCTTTTTTCACGGCTCAAGAAGGCGGGCAAAACCATCCTGCTGGTGGAGCAGAACGTGGAATCGGCATTGCGGATTTCCGACCGCGCCTACATCCTCGACCAGGGGGAAGTAGTGCATGCCGACACGGCGTCGGCGCTGCTGAAGGACCCGGTCATACAGGAGCGCTACTGCGCGGTGTGAGGCGCAGGCGGACGGTGTTACCGGAATTCAGCCGGCAAGCTTCACCGAAGGATCGCTGTCAAACAGCGCCCGCAGCCATTCGGCGAAGACGCCGAGCTTGGGCGCTGCCATCCGGCCCTGCGGATACAGGAGCGAGACGGGCATCGTTGTCGGCGGCGTGTCGGGCAGCAGCTGGATCAGCGCGCCACTTTCGAAGTGCGGCCGGGCGAGGTAGGCAGCCGGTTGTGCCAGCCCCAGACCCTGCAGGGCGCAGGACAGGTAGGCATCGCCATCGTCGACCGCAACCGGGCCGCTGATGTCGACCTTCTTCACCTTGCCGTCCACCAGCATTTCCCAGTCGAAGAGCTTTCCCGCCCGGCCGGAGAAACGCACGATGCATCGGTGGCCTTGCAAATCCTCGATGCGGCGCGGCGTACCGTAGCGCTCCAGATAGGCTGGGGCAGCGCAGGTGACGAAGCGCATGGTGCCGATCTGGCGCCCGACCATCGAGGAGTCCTGCAACTGGCCGACGCGCAGCGCACAATCGATGCCTTCCTGCACGACGTCCACGAGGCGGTCGGTGAGGTTGATGTCGAGGTTGACGCCAGGGTAGGCGGCATGGAACCCGGCAATGCGGGGTATCACGAAGTTGCGGCCCAGCGTGCCGGGCAGGTTGACGCGCAAAGTGCCTTTAGGTCGCCTGGCGTCCGGCCCACGAAAGGAAAGTTCGGCCGCTTCGACCGCATTCAGGATATCGACGCACTGCCGGTAGTATTCCGCGCCGTCGGTCGTCAGCGAGAGCCGGCGTGTCGTGCGCTGCAGCAGCTGGGTACCGAGGAAGGCTTCCAGCTGCTGCAGCGTCGCCGTGAGGGATGCGCGCGGCAGGCCCAGCGTTTCGGCCGCCTTGGTAAAGCTGTTGGCGTCAACGATCCGCACGAAGGTTTGCATGGCTTTGATTTTGTCCATCCGGGCCTCGCCGATTGTTCATCGAATCTGAAAAGTGTAGGTGGATTATGCCCTAATTATCTTTGCAATCGGCCCGCCTACAATGTCGTCAGTTCGTTGCCTTTCGCATTTTTTTCACAGAGGAATTCATCATGGATCGTCGTAGCCGGGAACATACTGAAGTCGAGCAAGATATTGCGCCGGGCATGGTGCTGCTGCTCGCCATTGCATCGGGATTGATCGTGGCAAACCTGTATTACGCGCAGACGCTGGTCGGCCCGATCAGCGCAGCCACCGGCCTGTCGGCGCGCGCCGCCGGGCTCATCGTTACCCTGACGCAAATCGGCTATACGATCGGCCTGCTGTTTGTGGTGCCGCTGGGCGACCTCCTGGAAAACCGCCGCGTGGTGTTCGGCATGTTGCTGTTCACCTCGGTCGCGCTGATGGTTGCAGCGATCAGCACCAGCCCATCGCTGTTCCTGGTGGCGGCGCTGGTGGTGGGCGTCGGGTCGGTCGCGGCGCAGATCCTGGTTCCCTTCGCTGCGCACTTGTCGAAGGAAGCAACGCGCGGACGTACCGTGGGCAAGGTGGTGAGCGGCGTGCTGATTGGCATCATGCTGGCGCGTCCGGCGGCGAGCCTGGTAGCGGATAGCAGCAGCTGGCATGTCGTGTTTGGCGGCGCTTCGATCATCATGATTGCGCTGGCGTTCGTGTTGCGCCGGAAACTGCCGGTGCGGGTGCCGGTGTCGCCCTTGTCCTATTCCGGCTTGATCGGCTCGCTGTGGAAGTTGTTCGCGACCACGCCTGTGCTGCGTCGCCGCAGTGCTTACCATGCCGGTTTGTTCGGTGCCTTCAGCCTGTTCTGGACGGTTGCGCCGATGATGCTTGCGGGCCCCGAGTTCCATTTGTCGCAGACAGGCATTGCCGTCTTCGCGCTGGTCGGCATGGCGGGTGCGGTGGCGTCGCCGGTGGCAGGCCGCCTGGCGGATTCCGGCCACACGCTGCATGCCACGGCGGCGGCGCTGGTGCTTGGCATCGTCAGCTTTGCATTGCCGATGATCGTGCCCGGCTCGCGCATGGTGGCACTCGGCCTGATGGTGGCCGCTTCCATCGTGCTCGACATGGCGGTGGCCGCCAACCTGGTGCTTGGCCAGCGTGCGATCTTCATCCTTGGTGCCGAAGTACGCAGCCGCCTGAACGGCATCTACTTCGCTTCGTTCTTCGCGGGTGGTGCGCTGGGTTCGGCGCTGGGCGCGTGGGTGTTTGCTACTTACGGCTGGCATGCAGCGTTGTTGACCGGCATGGCCTTCCCTGGCGTGGCGCTGGCGTACTGGGTGACGGAATACCTCGGGCAGGCAGCGGCTTGCCGCCAGCCGGCGTAATGGGATGCAGCAGTCGCCGGAGGTTCAGGCGACTGCTTAAGCTTTAATGCGAATCGCGCGGCACGGCCGCACCGCTGGCGCCGACCAGCACTTCCAGGTCCGCGCCCAAGTGTGCCTGCTGCACGCCATCAACGTAGATCTTGTACCAGCCGCGCGCCGGCGAGGGCGGCGGCGTCCACTGCGCACGGCGACGCGCCAGTTCCTCGTCGCTCACATCCAGGTGCAGCTTGCGGTTCGGCACATCGAGTTCGATCCAGTCGCCGGTCTGCACCAGCGCCAGCGGTCCGCCGACCGCCGCTTCCGGGGCCACATGCAGCACGACCGCGCCATAGGCGGTGCCGCTCATGCGGCCGTCGGAGATGCGCACCATGTCGGTAATGCCCTTGCGCAGTACCTTCGGCGGCAGCGGCATGTTGCCCACTTCCGCAAAGCCGGGATATCCCTTCGGTCCTGCGCCTTTCAACACCATCACCGAGTTCTCGTCGATGTCGAGGTTTTCGTCGTCGATGCGCGCATGCAGGTCTTCGATGTTTTCGAACACCACTGCACGGCCGCGATGCACCAGCAATGAGGCGGTCGCTGCGGAGGGCTTGATGACTGCGCCCAGCGGCGCAAGATTCCCCTTCAGCACTGCAATGCCGGCCTTTTCCTTGAGGGGCGAGGCGAGCGGGCGGATCACGTCGTCGTTGTAGCACTTTGCGTCGGCCACGTTCTCGCCCAGGGTGCGGCCGTTGACCGTCAGGGCGTCGCCATGCACGATGTCGCCCAATTCCTTGATCACTGCTGGCAATCCGCCGGCGAAATCGAAGTCTTCCATCAGGTATTTGCCCGACGGCTGCAGGTTCACCAGGCAGGGAATCTCGGAACCGAGCTTGTCCCAGTCTTCCAGCTTGAGGTCGACGCCGATGCGTCCTGCGATCGCGAGCAGGTGCACCACCGCATTGGTCGAGCCGCCGATGGCGGCGTTGACGCGAACCGCGTTCTCGAATGCCTTGCGGGTGAGTATGCGATCCATCGTGAGGTTTTCCTTCACCATCTCCACGATGCGCATGCCGGACATGTGGGCCAGCACCTTGCGGCGCGCGTCCACTGCCGGCAGTGCTGCGTTATAGGGCAGCGACATGCCGAGTGCTTCGACCATCGATGCCATGGTGGAAGCGGTTCCCATGGTCATGCAATGGCCTGCGGAGCGGTTCATTGCGGATTCGGCTTCGATGAAGTCGGCGCGGCTCATGCGGCCGGCGCGCACTTCTTCCGACATCTGCCATACGCCGGTGCCGGAGCCGATGGTCTTGCCGTGGTAGTGGCCGTTGAGCATGGGGCCGCCTGAGACGCCGATGGTCGGCAGGTTGCAGCTGGCTGCGCCCATCAGGAGAGCGGGGGTGGTCTTGTCGCAGCCCATCAGGAGTACGACGCCGTCCATCGGGTTGCCGCGTATGGATTCTTCGACGTCGATGGAGGCGAGGTTGCGAAACAGCATGGCGGTCGGGCGCAGGTTGGATTCGCCGAGCGACATGACGGGGAACTCGACCGGGAAGCCGCCGGCTTCGATCACGCCGCGCTTCACGTGTTCGGCCAGTTCGCGGAAGTGGGCGTTGCAGGGAGTGAGTTCGGACCAGGTGTTGCAGATGCCAATCACCGGGCGGCCGTCGAACATATGGTGCGGGATGCCCTGGTTCTTCATCCAGCTGCGGTGGATGAAGCCGTCCTTGTCGGGTTTGCCGAACCATTCGGCGCTGCGCAGCTTGGGCTTTTTGTTTGCGTCCTGGGACATCTGTTTTCTTCCTTTGTGCATTCGGACTTAAGCAGTTTCAGGGAGAGGCTATAGGCATGTGGGCGGGGACCAAAAGGCATTCATAAGTGAACAGCCTCTGCACGAGAGACTTCTTCAGTCGGGAAATTTTTACCGGGGCCGCCGCACACAATGAAGTGTGCAGATGGTCCCCGCCCCCATGCCTATAGCCTCTCCCTGAAACTGCTTAAGTCCTTCTTTCTTCGGTCATGCCTGGTTTGTTCGTGCGGGGAGGGCGCGCGCCGCTGTTGCGAAAGCCTGCGCGCGCTGCTCCAGCTCCTGTATCGAGATGCCTGGGGCGTATAGCGCCGAGCCGATGCCGAAGCCGGTGGCGCCTGCCTTCCAGTACTCGCTCATGCGTTCCGGGGTGACACCGCCGACCGGAATCATTGCGGTGTTGCGCGGGAATACCGAACGCCATGCCTTCAGCACGGCAGGGCCAAGCTGTTCCGCCGGGAAGAGCTTCAAGCCATCGGCTCCGTTGGCGAGTGCTGCCATGCCTTCCGTGGGCGTGGCCACACCCGGCGCGCACAGCATGCCGGCCTGCTTGGCGGCGCGTATCACGTCAGCGTCGGCATGCGGCATCACGATGAGCGTGCCGCCGGCGGCTTTTACTTCCTGTACGTCGGCGGGGCGCAGCACGGTGCCTGCGCCGACTAGGCAATCTTCCGGCAAGATTGCACGCAGGGCGGCGATGCTGGCTA
>DASVLM010000046.1:0-1791 GCA_036384875.1 Noviherbaspirillum sp. | reverse complement strand
CCAGATCAGGCCGCAGGTGACGTGAAGCCCGTGCGTGCCGACCAGGCTGAAGAAGGCGGTCAGGAAGCCGCTGGTCCAGGGGCCATGGCCCTCGGCGATCAGCCCGGCGAACTCGTGCATTTCGATGCCGATGAACGCCGCACCGAACAGCCAGGTGATCGCCATCCACGTCAGCGTCTGGCTCTTGCTGCCGCGTTCCATCGCCAGCATCGCGAAGCCATAGGTGATCGACGAGAACAGCAGCATCGCGGTGTTCACCGCGACCAGCGGGAGCTCGAAGATGTCGCGGCCCGACGGCCCGCCCGCATAAGAGTGGCCGAGCACGCCATAGGTCGCGAACAGGGCTGCGAAGATGAGGCAGTCGCTCATCAGGTACAGCCAGAAGCCGAACATGGTGCTGCCGCCCTCGGGGTGGTGCTCCTCCTCGGTGACGTAGAAGGTGGGCACGCCGTCGGTGGCGGTGATCGCTTGCGTCGTCATGTCGCTTACCCTTGCGCCGCGGCGAGGAGGCGCGTGCGCTCGTCCTCCACTCGGGCGACTTCATCGGCCGGGATGTAATAGTCGCGGTCGTAGTTGAAGGTGTGGAAGATCGCGTAGCCGATCGTCGCCACGAACGAGAGCGCCGCGAGCCACCAGATATACCAGATCATCGCAAAGCCGAACGCCGTCGCAAGCCCGCCGAGCACCACGCCGGTTGCGGTGTTCTTCGGCATGTGGATCGGGTGGAAGCCGGTGGTCGGCCGCTCCGATCCGCGCGCCTTCATGTCCCACCAGGCATCGAGATCGTGGACGACGGGCGTGAACGCGAAATTATATTTGGGCGGCGGCGACGAGGTGGACCATTCCAGGCTACGGCCGTGCCACGGATCGCCCGTCGTGTCCTTCAGCTTCTCGCGGTCGCGGATCGAAACGAAGAACTGCATCAGCATGCAGGCGATGCCGCCGGCGATCAGCAGCGCGCCGAACGCGGCGACGATGAAGAACGGCTGAAACGTCGGATCGTCGAAGTGGCGCAGGCGGCGCGTGACGCCCATCAAGCCGAGGAAATAGAGCGGCATGAACGCGAAGTAGAAACCGATCACCCACAGCCAGAAAGAACGCACGCCCCAGGTGCGATCGAGCTTGAAACCGAACGCCTTGGGGAACCAGTAGTTGATGCCCGCGAACACGCCGAACAGCACGCCGCCGATGATCACGTTGTGGAAGTGCGCGATCAGGAACAGCGAGTTGTGCAGCACGAAATCGGCCGGCGGCACCGCCAGCATCACGCCGGTCATGCCGCCAATCACGAACGTCAGCATGAACGCCACCGTCCACATCATCGGCAGCTCGTAACGGATACGGCCGCGATACATGGTGAACAGCCAGTTGAAGATTTTCGCGCCCGTCGGGATCGAGATGATCATCGTCGTGATCCCGAAGAACGAGTTGACGCTGGCGCCCGAGCCCATCGTGAAGAAGTGATGCAGCCAGACGAGATACGACAGGATCGCGATGACGATCGTCGCATAGACCATCGAGGTATAGCCGAACAGGCGCTTGCCGGTGAACGTCGGCACCACTTCGGAAAAGATGCCGAACGCCGGCAGGATCAGGATGTACACCTCCGGGTGGCCCCAGATCCAGATCAGGTTCACGTACATCATGGGGTTGCCGCCCAGCGTGTTCGTGAAGAAATGGAAGCCGAGGTAACGGTCGAGCGTCAGCATCGCCAGCACCGCCGTCAGGATCGGGAAGGCGGCGACGATCAGCACGTTGGTGACGAGCGCGGTCCAGGTGAACACCGGCAGC
>DASVLM010000045.1:0-4053 GCA_036384875.1 Noviherbaspirillum sp. | reverse complement strand
TAGTTCCAATGACGCCGCTGCCCAGTACGATGATTTTCACGCTAGCCCCTTTGCTCCGGTCCGGAGATCAATCGCGACGAGCATCAATCCGCAACGACGGAAAATCCTGATGTCTCACTCGCTTGTTTATTGGAATACGGGCGGGACATGTTCCGCCCAAGAGTAAGCCTTCCTCAGCAACATGCGTGCCACAGGAAAAAATCCAATAAAATCAAAGAACTAGCGATAGACGGCATTCATGCCGGGCAGGCAGGGTGTACAAAAATCAATACACTCCCATTGAATACTTTATTTAAGCTTTTTAAATCAGAGACTTGAAGCGGTGTATTCAAAAAAATACGATGTATTTATTTTGATACACACCGCACAGTCGAGCAATCAGCGTTCATAACGCAGTTTATCCAGCCACTCGATCAAGGGTATCGTTGCCGGCAACAATGGCTCGACCGCCAAGCCGCCCTGCCATGCAAAGGCTTGCCCTTCCAGGCTCTGCGGTTCGCCGCGCCATTCACGGCTGATGTAGAAATGCAGGCGAACGTGGGCGTGAGGATAGACATGCTCGACTCCACACCAAGGCTCGGCGGAAAGCACCTCGATACCGAGTTCTTCGACGAATTCGCGACGCAGCGCATTGAAGATGGATTCCCCCGGCTCGACCTTACCGCCGGGGAATTCCCAGTAACCGGCATAAGGCTTGCCCTCTGGCCGCTGGCCGAGCAGCACGTCGCCGTTGGGCTTCATCAGAATGCCGACAGCAACGTCGATCGGCGCAGCAGAGAGTTGCGACATCCCGCTCACGCCTTGATCTTGCCGGCGTGGTCCTTCGCGAACTGCCAGGCGACGCGGCCGGAACGCGAACCGCGCTGCAGCGCCCAGCGCAATGCATCGCCGCGCGCCTCTTCGATATCCTTGTCGCCGCATCCGAAATGCCGCAGCCAATGGGCAACGATGTCGAGATAATCGTCCTGCTTGAACGGATAGAAGGAAACCCACAAGCCGAAGCGCTCGGACAAGGAAATCTTTTCCTCGACTGTTTCGCCGGGATGCAGGTCGCCGTCTTCAGTGTGCACATACGTAGAGTTGTCCGACATGCGCTCCGGCATCAGATGGCGGCGGTTCGACGTCGCATAGATCAGCACATTGTCTGATTGGGCCGAGATACTGCCGTCGAGCGCAACCTTCAACGCCTTGTAACCTCCCTCACCCTCCTCGAACGAGAGGTCGTCGCAGAAGATGACAAAACGTTCCGGACGTGCGGCAATGATGTCGACGATGTCGGGCAGGTCGCCGAGATCGTCCTTGTCGACCTCGATCAGGCGCAAGCCCTGGTCGGCGAACTTGTTCAGGCAGGCTTTGATCAGCGACGATTTGCCGGTCCCGCGGGCGCCGGTCAGCAGGACATTGTTTGCCGGCCGGCCTTCGACGAACTGGCGGGTGTTCTGTTCGATCTGCCCTTTCTGCCGTTCGATGTTATGCAGATCATCAAGCGCAATCTTCGCGACATGCGCCACAGGCTGGAGGTAGCCGCGCCCATTCTTGCCGCCCTGCTTGCGCCAGCGGAAAGCCTGGCTGGCATTCCATTCAGGCTCGGGCGATGTACGCGGCAGTATGGTGTCGAGGCGGTCGAGCAGCGCTTCGGCGCGCGCCAGAAATTGATCGAGCTGGGTCATGGCTTAGGAACGATAGTCTGCGTTGATGCTTACATAGTCGTGCGACAGGTCGCAGGTCCAGATCGTGGCAGCGGCATCGCCCCGGGCCAGCCGGACGCGGATCGTGATCTCGCTCTGCTTCATCACGCGCTGACCGTCTTCTTCCCGGTAGTCGGGATTGCGGCCGCCATTCTTTGCCACCCACACATCATCAAGGTAGAGGTTGATCTTGCCCACATCGAGATCATCCACGCCGGCATAGCCAATCGCAGCGAGGATGCGGCCGAGATTGGGGTCGGAAGCGTAGAACGCCGTCTTCACCAGCGGCGAATGGCCGATCGCATACGCGATCTTGCGGCACTCCTCGACGCTCCTGCCGTCTTCCACCGTGATGGTCATGAACTTGGTTGCGCCTTCGCCGTCACGCACGATCATTTGCGACAGCTCCTGTGACAGTTCAGTCACTGCTGCGGCCAGCGCGTTGTACTCCGGCGATCCGATTTCGTTGACTTCAAGCGTGGAAGCGCCGGTCGCGATCAGCATGAAGGAGTCGTTGGTCGAGGTATCGCCATCGATCGTAATGCAGTTGAAAGACTTGTCGGCTGCTTCCTTGACCATATGTTCCAGCACCGGCTGCGCGACCTTCGCATCGGTCGCAAGGAAACCGAGCATGGTCGCCATGTTGGGCTTGATCATTCCTGCGCCCTTGCTGATGCCGGTCAGGGTAATCGTGACGCCGTTGATCGTGACCATGCGCGACGCTGCTTTCGGCTGCGTATCGGTAGTCATGATGGATTCAGCGGCGTTGTACCAGTTGTCGGTCTTGAGGTTCGTGATCGCTTGCGGCATGCCTGCCTTGATACGATCGACGGGTAGAGGCTCAAGGATCACACCCGTAGAAAACGGCAGGATCTGCGACGGCTCGCAGGAAAGCAGCTGCGCCAATGCAGCACATGTCTCGTTGGCGGCGGCAAGGCCGGCGTCGCCGGTCCCGGCATTCGCGTTGCCGGTATTGATCACCAGCGCGCGAATGGGCGCTCCCGACATGTGCAAGCCTTCAAGATGCGCCTTGCACACCTGCACCGGCGCGGCGCAGAAGCGGTTGGTGGTGAAGACGCCGGCGACACTTGCCGTCGGCGCGAGTTTCATGACCAGCAAATCCTTGCGGTTCGCCTTGCGTACGCCGGCTTCGGCGTGTCCGAGTTCGATACCGGCGACAGGTTTCAGGTTGGCGGCGACGGGAAGGGGAAGATTGACGGCCATGATGTGAGCGCAGCTATATGGATTGGAGAAGAGCGATATTTTAAACGGAACGAGGCGAGGCGGCCCGCCGGACTCCGATACGCCGAAATGAAAAAGGGCGGGTTGCCCCGCCCTTCTCTGTTCTTGTGCTTCAGGCCAGCTTGCCGTGGCACTGCTTGTACTTCTTGCCGCTGCCGCAGGGGCAAGGATCGTTGCGGCCAACCTTCGGCAGCATGTTGACCATCGGCTGCTGGCTGGTGCTTTCCGGCTCGGCAGTCGGCGCGAGCAGTTCTTCCGGCGCGGCATTCGGATCGAAGTCGGCATGCTGGTAATGCACGTTCTCGACATGCGATTGCGCAAGCTGCTCTTCCGCCGCCTCGATTTCCTCGCGCGACTGAATACGAACCGTCATCACGATGCGCACCACTTCGTTCTTGATGAGATCGAGCATCTGTCCGAACAGTTCGAAAGCTTCGCGCTTGTATTCCTGTTTCGGATTCTTCTGGGCGTAACCGCGCAAGTGTATGCCCTGGCGCAGGTGGTCGAGCGCAGCGAGATGTTCACGCCAATGCGTATCTATACTCTGCAGCATGATGCTGCGCTCGAAGCCGGAGAAGGCTTCATTGCCGATGGACGAGACCTTCGCCTCGTACACGTCGTCGGCCGCCTTCAGGACACGCTCGAGCAGCTCCTCGTCGGTCAGGTTCGGCTCGGCTTCCAGCATGGTGGCCAGCGGCACTTCGAGCTGCCATTCGCCAGCCAGCGCTGCCGACAGCCCCTTGATGTCCCACTGCTCTTCAACCGAGTCTGCAGGCACGAAGCTGCGGAAGACGTCGGTAAATACACCGCGGCGCAGCGAGGCGATGGTTTCCGAAGTTTCGCTCGCCTCCAGCAGTTCGTTGCGCTGCTGGTAAATCACCTTGCGCTGGTCGTTGGCGACATCGTCATATTCAAGCAGTTGCTTGCGGATGTCGAAGTTGCGCGCTTCGACCTTGCGTTGCGCGGATTCAATCGAACGCGTGACGATGCCCGCTTCAATCGGCTCGCCTTCCGGCATCTTGAGACGGTCCATGATCGCCCGTACGCGATCGCCGGCGAAGATGCGCAGGAGCGGATCGTCGAGTGAGAGGTAGAAGCGCGAGGAACCCGGGTCGCCCTGACG
>DASVLM010000044.1:0-3310 GCA_036384875.1 Noviherbaspirillum sp. | reverse complement strand
TTCGCGCCCACGTATTCTTCAAAACTCGTGTACGACAACTCTGCGCCCGGCGCATATTTCTTCATCGCCTGCTGGTATTCCTTCACGATGGCCACTGTCGGCGAATACGGATAAGGCATCACCTGTGCGATGCCGATTCCCCTCGCATTCTGCGCACCGATCAATCGCACGATTTCCTTGGGATTCACGACTGACAAGTTCACCAACTGCGACACCGTCGACACCTGGCGGATGCGCCTGGCAAAGGCCGCTGTGCTGCGGTTCACCGAGATCATCACGACCGCCTGTGGATTCGCTTCCGCAATCTGCTTCACGGCACCGGCAACGTCATCCGTGTTCTTCTCGTAAGCTCCGGCTGCCACCAGCTTCAATCCGCGCTTGGCCAGCGCCGCTTCAACACCTGCCACACCGGCCTGGCCGAACGCATCATCCTGGTACATCACGGCGATGCGCGTCATGTTGAACATCAGCAGCTGGCTCACGATCCCCTCCGCCTCGTCTGCATAACCTGCGCGAATATGGAAGATCCAGGGGTTGAAAGGCTGTCGCAATACCTCCCCTCCCGTATAGGGAGCAACTAGTGCAATGCTTGCCTCTTCCAGCACCTTCTGCTTCAACAACTCGGCAACGTTGCCGGTCCCGGCAAATCCGATCAACGCAATAGCGCCGTCGCGGTCGATCACTTCCCGCGTCAGGCGCACGGTCTCTGCCACTTCGTAAGCATCATCTTTCACCACATGGCGGATCTTGCTGCCGTGCACTCCGCCCTTGTCGTTCGTCCGGTCGAAATACACCTTGGCACCGAGCACCATGTCCTTGCCGGTATCGGCAAGCACTCCGCTCAAGGGTGCTACCTGGCCGACGACGAGATCATCGCCAGCCCAAGCGGTGAATGCCATTGACGCAATCACACAGGCGAACACCTGCCTCAGCACTACAGCGTGCAGCATCGCTCCCCTCCTCCGATAGCGCCGGCGCAGCGCCTGGTGCGCTTAATGCGCCTTCTTGTTCAATGCGACCAATTCGCCCACGATGCCGCGGCGGAACGCCAGCACGCAAACGATGAAGATGAAGCCCGTCACGATCGTTACCGACTCGCCAATCGACCTGAACCATTCAATGCTCGTCAACGAAGCGAGGAAATTGCCGAGGTCGCCAAGCTTGTTCTCCAGGGCCACGATCACGATCGCACCTGCGATCGGCCCAGCCAGCGTTCCCAATCCACCAACGAGCGTCATCAGCACCACGAGGCCGGACATGCTCCAGTGCACATCGGTCAGCGTCTCAAAGCCAAGGACCGTAGTTTTGGTCGCACCGGCAAGGCCGGACAGCGCAGCGGACAGCACGAAAGCCAGCAGCTTGTAACGATCGACGTCATAACCCAGCGATATCGCACGCGGCTCGTTTTCCTTGATCGCCTTCAGCACCTGGCCGAACGGCGAATGCACAGTGCGCATGATCAGTGCAAAGCCGCCGATAGCGATCGCCAGTACGACGTAGTACATCGACATATCGCTCGACAAGTCGAGCAGCCCCAGCAGCTTGCCGCGCGGGACACCCTGCAAGCCATCTTCACCGCCGGTGAACGGCGCCTGCAGACAGACGAAGTACAGCATCTGCGCCAGCGCCAGCGTGATCATCGTGAAGTAAATGCCCTGGCGGCGAATCGCGAGGCTGCCCATCACGAAACCAATCAGCGCGGCCGCTGCAATGCCTGCCACGATGCCGATCTCGAAAGGCAGGCCCATGCTCTGCAGCGCATAGCCCGTGACATATCCGGCGCCGCCGAAGAATGCAGCGTGGCCAAAGGACAGCAAACCGGTAAACCCGATCAGCAGGTTGAAGGCGCACGCAAACAAGGCGAAGCACAGCACCTTCATCAGGAACACCGGGTACACCAGGAACGGTGCCGCCAGTGCAGCAGCAAGGGCAATTCCGTAACCGACTTTCTTGTTCATGTCACTGCTCCTATTTCTCTTTGCCGAACAAGCCGGCCGGACGAATCATGAGGACGATCGCCATGATGATGAACACCACCGTGGCAGATGCTTCCGGATAGAACACGCGTGTGAGGCCTTCGATCACACCGAGGCCGAGGCCGGTGACGATGGAGCCCATGATCGAGCCCATGCCGCCGATCACCACCACCGCGAACACGACGATGATGAGGTTGGAACCCATCAGCGGCGATATCTGCACGACAGGAGCAGCGAGCACGCCGGCGAAGGCAGCGAGCGCGACACCGAAGCCGTAGGTCAAGGTCACCATCAGCGGCACATTGATGCCGAAGGCTTCGACCAGTTTCGGGTTTTCGGTACCCGCCCGAAGATAGGCGCCGAGCTTGGTCTTCTCGATCACGAACCAGGTCGCGAGGCAGATAGCGAGCGAGGAGAACACGACCCATGCACGATAATTCGGCAGGATCATGAAGCCCAAATCCGTAGCCCCGGCAAGCGCAGAAGGCACCGAGTATGGCTGGCCGGAGACGCCATAGAAGGAGCGGAACAAGCCTTCCATCATCAGCGTGATGCCGAAGGTCAGCAGCAAGCCGTAGAGATGGTCCAGCTTGTAGAGCCAGCGCAGCATGGTCTTTTCAATGACGATGCCGAAAGCCGCGACAACAAACGGTGCTGCCGCCAGCATCACCCAGTAGTTGAGCTCGAAGTAATTCATCCCCATCCATGCGAGGAATGCGCCCATCATGTAGAGCGCGCCGTGCGCAAAGTTGATGACGTTGAGCAGGCCGAAGATGACTGCGAGGCCGAGCGACAGCATCGCGTAGAACGAGCCGTTGACCAGTCCCAGCAGAAGCTGGCTCAACATTGCCTGCAGGGGTATGCCGAAGATTTCCATAACATGCCACTAAAAAGTTTGAGGTTTGCGCGGCTTTCGAATTCTCCGGAGCGCACATCCGCAGTCCGGAGAATTCCAATGCACTACATCACTTCCAGAACGCGCACTTCGATTCCGCCTTGGTCATGTACGCCTGTTCGCCGGGGATGGTCTGCACCACCTTGTAATAATCCCAGGGATACTTGGACTCGGACGGCTTCTTCACTTCCATCAGGTACATGTCGTGCACCATGCGGCCGTCGGGACGGATCACTCCGTTCTTGGTGAACATGTCATTGATCTTGGTCTTCTTGAGCTGCGCCATGATCTTGTCGGCGTCGTCGGCACCGAGCGTCTTGACGGCATTCAGGTATTGGGTCGCGGCCGAATAGTCGGCTGCCTGCAGCATCGACGGCATCTTTTTCATCTTGCTGAAGTAGCGCTTGGACCACTTGCGCGTGTCGTCATTCATGTCCCA
>DASVLM010000043.1:0-3303 GCA_036384875.1 Noviherbaspirillum sp. | reverse complement strand
AATCGTGCGCTCTCCGTCGTCATGTCCTATGGACGGCTGACGCCGCCGTTGTTGATGATGTACCTGATCTTCTTCGGCATCGGCGGCTGGCTGATACGTGCAGCAGGCATCAAGATGCCGGCGTTTCCGGTGGCTGCCTTCTGCCTGGGCTTCTATACGGCCGGCCTGATCATGAGTGCACTGCTGGAGGCAGCCAAGCATATCCGTACGAACGATCCGGCGTTCGTCCTTTCTTTTCGCAATCTGTCGCAGACGGCGGAATATGCAAACTGGCCGATCAAGCAAAGCCTGATTAACCTGACCAAGCAAACCATGATCGCTTCGGCAATCGCGATCCCGGAGCTCCTGAGTGCAAGCAGCTTGCTGATTGCCGAGAAGGGCAATATTTTCCTGACCATGACCGTGCTCTTGATCACCTTCTACCTGATCACAAGCCTGTGGACCCGGATCTTCAATTACGCCGAAAAAGTACTGCACGTAAGGGTGGCTCGCCATGCTCACTGAAACGATTGGCTTTCTGGTCGCATGGACGCCCTTTTTGCTGCAGGGCTTCCTGTGGAACATATTCATTGCAATCAGCGCCGTCATCCTGGGCACGTTCCTTGGTGTCGGACTGGCCTGGGTCAGGATCAAAAAAACCGGCAGGCCTGCCGCCGTCGCCGAGCAGATTTCCAAGTTGATGCGGGGCGTGCCGACACTGGCATTGATTTTTTATGCAGTGTTCGTGCTGCCGAGCGAATTTTCCCTGCCGGGTACAGAGTTGGTGATTCACGTGCCGCAATGGACCAAGGCGGTCATCGGTCTCGCCGCTTCGCCGCTGGCCTTTACGTCTGAAAGCCTGGTGGTCGCTTATCGCGCGTGGTCCAAGGGCGATATCGGCGCGGCGCTGCTGTTCATTCCGACCTGGATCAACGCGTTCCTGATTTCCTTCGTCGCGTCCAGCGGTTCTTCGCTGGTGGGCGTCAGCGAACTGATCAGCCGTTGCAATGTACTGGTTGCAGCTACCGGCACCAGCGTGATGATCCCCGTCTATCTCTATTGCAGTTTGTACTTTGTTATTACGGCGCTCGTCTTTACTGCATTGCTCCGGAAATTCAAGGACTCGGCGGTCATGCGAGACCTGCACCAGAAATTATCCAGTGCCTATGCGTTGCGGGTGCAAGCCGGCAACGTTGGCTGATAAACGGGAGCCGGCGGTCGTCGCCGGTTCATCTTATTCACCGGTTCCAGATCCATGCTTCATCCACTGGCCAGCTTGTGGCGGCAATCCTGCCGCGTCACTTTCTACGAATCCGGCGGTCAGCTGGGGGAGCCCTTGTTTCCGGACCTGGGCCTGTCGGGCCGGCAATCGGCGCTGGGAAACCGTCGACGATTTTCGTCGGCGGACGAGGCCTACAACTACCTGCGGTATTGGATAGGAGAGCCGGCTTCGCGCGCCGAGCTCAAGTGGGTATTGCAGCGTTCGGGGCCGTCACTGGCTACCTCCCATGGCGGAGTGGATGGATGGCTCCATGCACTGGCGGGGCGGTTGAAGTCCGGCGCGGTGGTGGTGCTGGAGGAACATGCCCGGCGCGCACGTCCCGGCCGCCTTGTAGCGCCGGCCGGTGCTTCCGCGGCGGCCAGCGCACTGTCGTCGTTACCTGCCCTGAGCACGGTACCCACGCTGCCGGCCGTCGAAAACCT
Organism: Noviherbaspirillum sp.; assembly: GCA_036384875.1. Taxonomy (GTDB): domain Bacteria; phylum Pseudomonadota; class Gammaproteobacteria; order Burkholderiales; family Burkholderiaceae_D; genus Noviherbaspirillum. Next base: position 1,620 of record DASVLM010000043.1, on the reverse strand, counting down.
CCTGCCCGTACTCGAAGACATCCGCATCGAAGGCGCCGAGGTCTTGCCGGAACTCGACCAGTCGCTGGAGCAGGTCAATGCCTCGATCTCCAGCGTTACATCGGCTTCGTTGTCGCTCGAACCGGCTCCCAGCAAAGTGGCTGACATTAGCGCTTCATTGACCGATGCAACGACGCGCACCACCACTGCGCTCGATGACCTGTAAGGCGGGCACGGGGATGAAGCCGTGAAAGTGATTGAACGCTCGCTCGTGGTCTTGCCGCAAAGTGCGACGCGCATTGCGTCGTCGCTGGAAGCAGCCGCCAACACGGTGGCCGAACAGGGGAAGTCCTTTGCCGACGAAGTAGCTGCCTGTGCGAGTTCGCTCCAGGACGACGTGAAGGGTATCGCCGATCAGATTGCTGCGATTCTCGCGATGATCGATCCCGATCCGATCGTCTCCAGTTTCAACGAAGCACTCGCAACGGCGGCGAATGATTTGCGCAAGCTCGGGACCGATGCCGCAGCGATTCCGAACCGGCTGCTCGACCAGGTAGCCACCGTGCAGCAGGTCGTGGATGAGGCCACCCGGGTCGCCAAGTCCTTGCCCGGCACAATACCCGCGCTGTCGAAGCTGGTGCCGGACTTTGATTCCCAGCTCGCGTTCTTTCACGGTTTGCCTGCGCGCGGCGACGCTCTTGCCAGCCAGGCCAGGCAAACCATCGATATGTTCGAGCACTATGGACGCCAGCTGGCCCCTCTCTCGGAGCAACTGGCGCAACTGAATCCCGCCGGTCCGGATACCGCGCAGATCGCGCAGGGAATGGCTGCGCAGGCCGAAGCGCTGCAGCGCGATTCGCTGGCTCAGGTCCAGGCGCTGCGCGGCATGTTGCAATCCAATGTGCAGGATCTGCAATCTGGAATCGGCGATGCAAGTTCCCAGGCAAAGGGCATGGTGGACGGCGTGGAGAAGCTGGTTCGCAAAACCGGCGCGGACCTGATGTTGCCGTTGCAGGCGCAAATTGATTTTGTCGAACGCATGAAGGGTGCGCTGTCCGATGAAGCCGCGGCCTGCGATGCCCTGTTCGAGGAAAGTGCGGCGCAACTGGACCGCGCCGGCGACATCATCCAGAAGCCGATGGCAGAAGCAAAAGCGCGGGTCGATGCCGTCATCGAGCAGTTGAAAGAAGCTGCCGCCAGCGTCGATGCGATGCTCAAGAAGACGGTGCAACCAGTGGACGGGCTCGACGCGCGGGCGGACGCGATCAAGGAGTCGCTCGACAATGTCGTCACCGTTGTCGGCGAAGAGGTGGAGCAGATACAAGGATTGCTGGCCGAGCTCGATGCCGACGCAGAAAAAGCCAAAGCGGCCCTGAAGGCATTGCCTGAAAACTTCGAACCGGTGAGGGCAAAGATCACGGAAGCGATCGCCTTGCTGGAAGAGATCAAGGGCCGCATTCCCGGTTTCGTGTCTGCAGCGAACCAGGCGCTCGATAGTGCTGCTTCCGAACTCGACCAGGCCGAAGCGCTTTGCAACCAGGCGATAGAAGTCTGTACCCGCTACATGATGAAGGCGCCGCCGCTGATGGTGGCGCGTACCCTGTTCATGGGCATCAAATCCACGATTCCCGGCGTGAAGAC
>DASVLM010000042.1:0-4325 GCA_036384875.1 Noviherbaspirillum sp. | reverse complement strand
CCTGCCGTGCTTTCCAGCCGGTCGATGATGCCGAATCCGTTGTTGACCAGCACGACTCCATGCACGCCGAGGGCGCGCACGTCATCCCAACTGTTGATCTGGACATCGTCGTCGGCGCGCACCACCAGGTGATAGGTCACCGGGAAAAGCGGCGGCTCGATGTAGGTATAGCGTGCCTCGCGCGCCTTCGTGCGAAGCAGCCCGCAAATGACGTCGATATCGCCTGACGCCATGCCGGCTTCCATGCGAACCAGCGGCTGCCAGTTCTGGTCGCCGGTGAATTTCATCTCGGGGTCGGTCTTTTCCAGTGCCCGGAGGATATCGACGCAGATGCCGCCGACGGCAGGCGTTCCACGCTCCTGCACTGCGACGAATTTAGGATCGGAGGCAATCTGCGCCGCAGTGCGAAGTTCCACCGCTGCTGCCGCTCCGCACAGAAACAGGCACGCAATTGCGGCCGCAAAGCGGTGGATACTGGAACACGACGGGCGAACACGGATCCGAATCATCTAGTAATACTCGATTCAACATGTTGCGCGGGAGACCGGCGCAGTGCCCGGCCTTCCGCAGGCTTACTTGCCTTTGTAGATTCCTGCTTCGAGGATGATGTCCCCGCTCTTCACGAAGTAAGTTGATTTTTTCTCGATCTGCTTCGTCACCGGGTTGTTGTAGCGATAGTCGACCCAGCCCTTGCCCTTGGCAGCGGCAATATCGATGATCTCCTTGCGGAACAGCTTGCCGTCGGCATCGGGAAGCACCACCATGTTCTTGCCCACCAGTTTGGGATTCGTCGGGTGCGCCAGTTGCGTGCCGTCCAGTGCGCGTATGCCGAGGTACACGTCACCCTGGATGAACTCGGGGTTCTTGTTGTTCACTTCATGGATCAGGGCATCCTTGCCGTTCTTCTGCAGGAAGGCGAGGCCCTTTTCGACCATTGCAATCGCTACCGCCGGATCTTCGGTAGCAAATGCCGACGAAACCAATGCAACGAAATTGATGAGCACTGCAGCAATCAGCTTTTTCATGTTGTCTCCCATTATGTGGTTATAGATCCGGCAATTCATGCACTCCGGATTTATTCAAGATAGCACTTGCGGCGAAGAGTTTGAATTGTGGATATCCGAATTCGGCAACTTTGTCACACCTTCCTGAGTGGACGCCGGAGCATGTAAATATATTGCCCCATGGCAAATTTCTCCGCGTAGAATAATTCCCCATAAAAACAAGATGAACCACCCCACCACCCACGGAGACCACCATGAAAAAGCTATTCAGCTGCCTTCTTTTCGCCACTGCCGCTTTCATCGCCATCGCCCCTGCCTCTGCGGCGGAAAAAGGCACTGCAGACGAGGCTGTTGCGCTTGTCAAGAAAACCATTGCCTACTACAAGACCAATGGCAAGGAAAAAACCTTCGCCGCGATCAATACCCAGAATCCGGACTTCAAGAACAAGGATCTCTACGTATTCGGAAGTCTTGCCAAGGAAGGTTCGCCTCTCGCCGCTCACGGCGCCAATCCGCGCATGGTCGGCAAGGATATGGGCGAGCTGAGGGACGCCGACGGCAAGCCCTTCGCCAGGCAGATTGTCGAGATTGCCACGTCCAAGGAGGGCAAGGGCTGGGTCGACTACAAGTGGCCCAATCCGGTGACCAAGGCTATCGAGCTCAAGAGCACCTATGTGGAGCGGGTGGACGATGTCTACTTCGCGGTCGGCATCTACAAGTAATCCGGAGTAATTCGGCATTGCCAATAAAAAAAGCGCGCTTCGGAGCGCTTTTTTGTTGCCGTCGCTTGCGCGGACTCGTTCAGATCCGCTCAGCCACCCAGCACCGTCACCACCACGCGGCGCACTTGCGCGGCGGTGCGGTGTTCCCACAGGAAGATTCCCTGCCATGTTCCCAGCAGCAGGCGTCCGCCACCGACCGGTACGGTCAGCGCCGTATCCGTCAGCACGCTGCGTGCATGCGCAGCCATGTCGTCCGGTCCTTCGAGGTCATGGCGGTAGGCCGGATCGCCGTCGGGTGCGAGGCGGGAGAGGATGGTTTCGAGGTCGCGCCTTACATCGGGATCGGCATTTTCCGTGATCGTCAGCGAGCAACTGGTGTGCTGCACGAAGACATGCGCCAAGCCAGTCTGTACGCCGGACGCTGCGACCGCCTGCGCGACCGCATCAGTGATGTTGCGTGTGCCGCGGGCAGCGGTCGGGATGTCGAGGATGGTCTGGTACGCCATGGGAAAGGATTCGCGCGACGTCAAACCTTGGGTTTGTCGCCCATCACCTCGCCCATACGGATCGAGCGCGTTGCCATCCATTCCGGATTGAACGCAATCGTGTCTTTCGGGAACAGCATGACAACGGTGGAGCCGAGCAGGAAGCGGCCCATCTCTTCGCCTTTCTTCAGCACGATCTCCTTGTCGTCGTAGCGCCATTCACGGATCGTGCCGTGGCGCGGCGGATTCACCACCCCATGCCATACGGTCGCCATGCTGCCGACGATGGTCGCGCCCACCAGTACCAGCACGAACGGTCCGTGCGGGCCTTCGAATAGGCACACCACGCGCTCGTTGCGCGCGAACAATCCAGGTACGCCGCGCGCGGTCGTCGGGTTCACCGAGAACAGCGCACCGGGCACATAGATCATGCGCATGAGCCTGCCGTCGCACGGCATGTGGATGCGATGGTAATCGCGCGGGCTGAGGTAGAGCGTGGCAAAGGCGCCGTGGTCGAACTGCGCGGCCAGCTTGCCGTCGCCGCCCACCAGCGCAGTGGTGGAGTAATAGTGGCCTTTTGCCTGGAACACCTGGTCGTGTTCGATGGTGCCGAACTGGCTGATCGCACCGTCGACCGGGCAGATGAAATCGGCGTCGGCCAGCGGGCGAGCGCCATCGCGCAAGGCGCGCGTGAAGAATTCGTTGAAGCTGTGGTAGCTGGCGAGGTCAGGATTCTGCGCTTCCTCCATGTTTACGCCATAACGCTTCGCGAACCAGCGGATCACATGCGGCGTGAGCCGATGGCCCTCCACGCCTGCCAGCCGGCCGGCGAGAGAGGTGATGGCCTGCTTCGGCAGCAGATATTGGTGAAGTACGGAAATACGCATCGGCGCGCCCTGACAAATCGGAAAGAATTCGCCGAATTATAGCTTTCCGGTGTGGGCCACGCCCATGCATGAATGTCTGGCAAGCGGCGGGCGTGATTGCAACATCCAGTGCAATCAGATGTAACTCTTCGCAACATTCCCGCATTTGATGCCACCTTGAAATGCAATCGCGCTATCCTGCGCTGAAGCAGTCATCTAAACAACGCAGCGCCCGCTCCCCTGCGGCACCGTACAACATCGTGCCGCATCGGGAAGCATCAACATCCGCACGATATTGGCAAACCCGTTGAAAGGCGGGGACGCAAAGCCGCTGGTCTACAGGTCATCGACCTACGATAGCAGGGCTGCCTGGTGTGCATGCCAGTGGAAGGTGTCGTCTTCCGAATGCAAACGCCTGCCGCAGTCTGCCTGCATCGTATCGCCAACAGCTTTTCCGTTCCTTCGTTCTTCTGCGTGCCTGTCGCTATCGGCATCCCGCGGGCGCGCACAAGAGGAGAACGAGCTTGCATGCCAGCCGATTTCAAGGAACGTCGGATACATCCCGCATGCGTTTGACGACATGCGGCGAGATGTTTGCAACGACCGTGCGCCGCGCACGACTCTGCCTGACCGCGATAGCGGTTGCAGGCGTGCTGTGCGCTTGCAGCGGCATGAAGACGCTCATGCAGGAAAGCCAACCTGCGCCGGATGTCGCAACGCCGATGGTGCTGGCCAAGCGCACGCGCATGACCAGTCGCGACATCATGCTCGAATGGGGAACCCTGGCGGCCGACCGCGCGCCCTTCGCACGAAATCGAGCGATGCGGCCTGGAACGCCGCTGGACGGCATCGACGAGCCCGCTTATGTCCTCACCGTGCCGCAAATCATGGCCAACGCCGCCTGCCGCTCCTGCGACGAAAAGCCCTTTCACGAGATGGTGGTCAATGCTTCGCAGCGACATGGCGTACCGACGAGCCTGATCCACGCGGTGATCGCCAAGGAGTCTGGCTACAACCCGAAGGTGACGTCCCGCCGCCGCGCACGTGGCCTCATGCAGGTTACACCGGAAACGGCACGTCATTTCGGCGTCGGCGACAGCAAGCGTCTCTACGATCCGCAAACCAACATCGACACCGGCACTGCCTATCTCAAATCCCTGCTTGCGACTTATGGCACAGTCGATGAAGCGCTCGCTGCCTACAACGCCGGCCCCGGCAATGTGAACAAGTGGCTGGACATGTACGGCG
>DASVLM010000041.1:0-2553 GCA_036384875.1 Noviherbaspirillum sp. | reverse complement strand
AATCGCAGCGCGGTGCGGCAGCCGGGTCATGTGCGACAAACAGTGCTGACTGTCGACCTGATGCACGGATTGCGTCATGCTGCCGGCACGATCGCGCTCAGCGGCAATATTGATGGCGATCGCCTCGCGGTGGATCGCATGGTCAGCCATTTGCGTGCGCAGCTCGCGCATCTTCCGGAAGACCCGCACCTGCTGTTTTCCACCGAAGTGCATTCGACCGAACACGTGCAAGCTTCGCGCCTGCCCGCGACGAGCTGGATGGTGGAGGAGGTGCTGGAAGCGGCGAAAGGACTGGACCTCGTCGGCTTCCTCGCCGCCGGGCCGGTGTACCGCGGCTTCGCCAATTCCTTCGGTCAGCGCAACTGGCACGAAACAGCCAGTTTCAGTTTTGACTGGAGCCTTTACCAGTCGCGCGACAAGGCAGTAAAGGCGTCCCAGGCCGGATTCGACTGGGACTCGGCGGCATTCCGTGCAAAGTTCGACACGGCGAAGCAGCAGTTAGACTATCTCAAGCGCGAAGCGGTCAGCGTCAAGCCGGGTGCCTATCGTGCCTATCTTGCGCCCGCCGCGATGTTCGAGCTCGTCGGCATGCTCAACTGGGATGGCGTTTCCGAAAAGTCGATACGCACGAAGCAGAGTTCATTGCGACGCCTGCGTTTTGAAGGCGCACGTTTGCATCCTTCCTTCACGCTCTGCGAAAACACGGTTGAAGGGTTGGCACCCGGCTTCCAGTCCGATGGTTTCATCAAGCCGGAACGGGTAGCACTCATCGAACAGGGCGAGCTGGCCGGCAGCCTGATATCGCCGCGCACCGCGCAGGAATACGGCATCGAAGCGAACGGTGCGGATGGCGGCGAAGCGATGCAGTCCATCGATCTGGCTCCCGGTTCACTGCCGATGGCCGACGTCTTGCGTGAGCTCGATACTGGCATCTACGTCAGCAACCTGTGGTACACCAACTTTTCTGATCGCGCGAGTTGCCGCATTACCGGCATGACGCGCTTTGCCAGCTTCTGGGTGGAGAACGGCGCGATCAAGGCGCCGCTGAACGTGATGCGCTTCGACGATTCGCTGCTGCGGCTGTTCGGCGACAACCTGTTCGCGCTGACGCGGGAAAGGGAAATGCTGGTCGATGACAGCACGTATGGCGGCCGGCATACCGCGAGTTCACGTTTGCCGGGAGCGCTGGTGAAGGATTTCACTTTCGTGCTTTGACGTACGACGGCGTCCAGATCGGTGCAATCTCCATCGGCCCTGAAATGAAAAACGCCGGCTTGCGCCGGCGTTGTGCAGAGCAGGGATCATCCCCGTTTTTTCTTGACCTGCTTGACTGCCACGCTCGCGCGCCGTGGCGCGGGCTTCGCGGCAACGCGGTGCACAGGCCCGACCTTGCGCGCAGCGACGCGCGTAGCCACATGCCGCGCCTGCGCCTTGTACGGCACGGTGAGCTGCAGGCTGGTGCCGGCAGCAACCTTGTCATGCTTGAGGTGATTCCAGTCCTTGATCTGTGCCACCGTCACCCGGTTGCGCGAGGCGATGGAGGCGAGCGTGTCCCTCCTGCCCACCTTGATCCAGATCTTCTTCGTGTCCGGTACATCCGGCTCGACAGCGATCTTTGCGTTGTCGACGATCTCGGGCGCGATGTCCTTGTCTTTTTCCATAGCCACTTCGGTCTTCGGCACCAGCACGGTGGAGCCGGCCTTCAACCGCATGTTCGGCGGGATGTTATTGACTTCGCGGATCAGTTGCGGCGTGGTGCCGAAGCGCGCTGCGATCGACTCGATGCGTTCACGCGCCGCGGTTACGGTGTGCGCTGTCCACGATGACAGGGCGCGTCCCCATTTCGAGAGGTTGGTCTTGAACTTCTCCGCATTGTTCTGCGGAAGCAGGATCTGCGTGCTTGAATCGCCGGCAATGACCGGCTTGCTGAATTGCGGATTGAGTGCCTTGAATTCATCGACCGACAATTCGGCCAGCTGCGCCGCCACCTTGATGTCGATGTCGCGCGTCTTGCCGATGGTGACGAAGTAGGGCTGGTTGTCTATCTTGGGCAGCGTCACGCCGTACTGTGCCGGATTGGCAATGATGTTCTTCACGGCCTGCAGTTTCGGCACGTAGTTGCGCGTCTCCAGCGGCATGTGCGGCGACAGGCTGTTGAAGTCGGTAGGCAGGCCGGCGGTCTTGTTGCGGTTGATGGCGCGCTGCACCGAGCCTTCGCCCCAGTTGTAGGCGGCCAGCGCAAGCTGCCAGTCGCCGAACATGTCGTAAAGCTTCTGCAGGTAGGTTAGTGCTGCATCGGTCGAGGCGAGCACGTCGCGGCGCTCGTCCTTGAAGGTGCTTTGCTTCAGGTTGAAGTCGCGCCCGGTGGACGGGATGAACTGCCACATGCCGGCTGCCTGCGCGGGCGACAGCGCCTGCGGGTTGAAGGCGGACTCGATGAACGGCAAGAGTGCCAGTTCGGTCGGCATGCCGCGCTTCTCCAGCTCCTGCACGACGTGGAACAGGTAGCGCGAGGCGCGGGTGGTGGTGCGTTCGATGTAGTCGGGGCGCGAG
>DASVLM010000040.1:0-4664 GCA_036384875.1 Noviherbaspirillum sp. | reverse complement strand
GCCGCGCCTTCGGGATCGACAACCAAATTGACATTGATTACCGCAGCTTCGAGGTGGAGAAAGGCGATGTGTTCGTGCTTGCCACTGACGGCGTGTACGAATACGCCTCTGCCGAATTCATCGTCGGCGTCCTTCGCGCCTGCGATGGCGATTTCGATGCCGCTGCCAGGTCGGTGGCGGAAGAAGCTCTGCAGCGAGGCAGCCCCGACAACCTGACGATACAGATCGTCAAGGTGGAAGACTTGCCCGATCCGGAAGCAAATGAACTGTACCGCCAATGGTCCGACCTGCCTTTCCCGCCATTGCTCGATGCACGCATGAACTTCGACGGCTACCGCATAGTGCGGGAAGTGCGCGGCAGCAGCCGCAGCCATGTGTATCTTGCGACGGATGGCGAGACAGGCGAGGCGGTCATCATCAAGACGCCCTCCGTCGACATGCAGGGCGACCCTGCCTATGTGGAGCACTTCCTGCTCGAGGAATGGGTGGCGCGTCGCATCAACAACGCACACGTGCTCAAGCCCTGCCGGCAGACCCGGAAGCGCCATTACATCTACGTTGCCACCGAATACATCGAGGGGCAGACGCTGGCGCAATGGATGCTCGACCATCCGAAATCCGATCTTGAAACGGTGCGGGGCATCATTAGCCAAATTGCCGCAGGATTACGGGCTTTCCATCGGCTGGAAATGCTGCATCAGGATATCCGTCCCGACAACATCATGATCGACAACACCGGCACGGTGAAGATCATCGATTTCGGATCAACGCGGGTGGCAGGCATCATGGAAATCGCAAGGCAGGCCGAACGCCATCATCTGGCGGGCGCGGCACAGTATGCGGCTCCGGAATACTTTCTCGGTGATACCGGGTCGGTCCGCTCCGACATCTTTTCTCTTGGCGTGCTGACCTACCAGATGCTGACCGGGAGGCTGCCTTACGGCGCTGAAGTCCCGAAGCACAAGACGAAGGCCGGACAGCGACGGCTGGCGTACAACGCCGCACGAAACTATGACGTCGACATACCCGCCTGGGTCGACGATGCCATTGCCAAGGCGGTACATCCCGAACCGTTGAAGCGCCATGAAGACGTCGCCGAATTCGTGTTCGACCTCTGCCATCCCAACAAGGCCTTCCGTGACAGGACCCGCTCGCCGCTCATCGAGCGCAATCCCCTGGCGTTCTGGAAAGGCGTATCCCTCGCATTGCTTGTCATTGTCATATCGCTGCTTGGCATCCTGGTAAAGGCCGGATAGCGTCCGATCCGGACCGGTAAAAAACCGCATGCTGTTTTCTCGGGAATACAACGCCGTTGTTTGCACCGCGAATGTGCACGTTATATGATGAACTTCAAGTTTTCCGAAGAGAAACGCAGGAGCTTATAGACAACGAGACTGTCCGCCCCCTGAAAACATCGAACAAGGAGAACGCCATGAAGTTCAACGATCTGCGCATTGCAGTCCGTCTTGCCATCGCCTTCGCCACCATTACCTTGTTGATCGCCTTTCTCGGCATTGCGGCGCACAAGGCACTATCGAATGTCGCGGGGGATTGGGGGGCTTTATTTCGGTATCCATGGAAAAGCGGGAGTCGGCAACCGTCGGCATGCTGAAACTGGGCGATACCATTCATCACTTCAAGAATTTCCTGCTGCGAGGTGGAGACTATGACAAGAAATTCCTGGACGACCTCAATGACATCGATGCCATTGTGGCCGGCTTCGGCAAGGGAGCGCCGCTGGTAGACAAGGAACGCGCGCTGCTTGCCGATGTGACGAAGGGCACCGCCATCTATCGCGATGCCATGAAAACGGCGCGCGAAATGAAGGCTGCCGGGAAGAGCGCCGAAGAAATCGACCAGGCGATCAAGGGTGCGGACAAGGCCATCGGCACGGCCTTTACGGGCCTGCTCGCGATTACCAGGGAGGAAGCGCAGGCGACAGGCTCGTTGATCACGATGCGGGTGAGCGAGGGCGAACGCTGGGTGGTGATACTGAACCTGGTCGCCATTGCGCTCGCTGCGATATGCGCCTGGTTCGTGTCGCGCTCCATTACCCGTCCGCTAAACCAGGCGGTCCGGATTGCCCGCACGGTCGCATCCGGCGACCTTACCAGCAGGATCGAAGTGCGTTACAAGGACGAATGCGGCATGTTGCTGCAAGCCCTGAAGGAGATGAACGACAGCCTGGTGCGCATTGTGCGGGAGGTGCGTACCGGCACCGATACGATCGCCACGGCGTCGCAGCAAATCGCCACGGGCAACCATGATCTCTCTGCGCGCACCGAAGAACAAGCCGGCTCGCTGGAAGAAACCTCGTCTTCCATGCAGGAGTTGACGGCCACGGTACGGCGCAACGCGGAGCACGCCCACGAAGCCGACGACCTGGCGCGCTCCGCTTCCGATGTTGCGCTGAAAGGCGGCACCGTCGTGCAACAAATGGTCGATACGATGAGCAGCATCGACAATTCATCGAAGAAAATCGTCGACATCATTACCGTGATCGACGGCATCGCCTTCCAGACCAACATCCTCGCGTTGAATGCGGCCGTCGAAGCTGCCCGCGCGGGCGAGCAGGGTCGCGGCTTTGCCGTGGTGGCCGCCGAAGTGCGCGGGCTGGCGCAGCGCTGTGCCGCGGCTGCAAAGGAAATCAAGATCCTGATCGACAATTCGGTGAGCACCGTGCAGAGCGGTGCATCGCTCGCGAGCCAGGCCGGCGCAACCATGGAGGAAGTCGTCTCCAGCATCAAACGCGTGACCGACCTGATTGGCGACATGTCGCAAGCAAGCGGCGAGGAATCGACCGGCATCCATCAGATTAACCAGGCAATCCATCAGATCGATCAGATCACGCAGCAGAACGCCGCGCTGGTCGAAGAGGCGGCTGCGGCGTCCGAATCGATGCAGTACCAGGCCGCGAAGCTCTCCGAAGTGGTCAAGGTCTTCCGCGTCGATGGCCAGCAGGCAGTCGCTGCCGTGCCGGGCGTCTGCCTGTAGAAGCAGGTATGATCTGTTGGACTCCGTTCCACTGAATAGCCCGAACCGGCAAATCAGCCGGCACTTACCTGATGAAACGCGCACTGATTTTCGATATGGACGGCACGATCGTCGACAACATGGCCTACCACACCGCATCCTGGGTGGAATTCTTCCGGCGGCGCGGCCGCGACATCGACGAACATGAGTTCTTCCTGCGGACCGCCGGCCGGCAAGGCCACGAAATCATGCGGGAGTACATCCGCGCCGATTTGTCCGACACGGAATGCGCCGCGCTGAACGCCGAAAAGGAAGAGGTTTATCGCGAGCTGTATCAGCCCCACCGCAAGACGGTGGCTGGTTTCGACGCCCTCGTTGCACAGGCGAAATCGGCCGGGATTATATTGGCCGTCGCCACGTCCGCGCCGCCGGCGAACATCGTCTTCACACTCGACGGCCTGGATATTCGCCGCCATTTCGACGCGGTCGTCGGCGCTGCGGACGTCAAGCGCGGCAAACCGGAGCCGGACGTCTTCCTCAAGGCAGCCGAGGCCTGCGGCACCGCGCCGGAAAACTGCATCGTATTTGAAGATGCCCCGCTGGGAGTGGAAGCGGCACGCCGCGCGGGCATGCCGGCAATCGCCTTGACGACTACACTGCCGGCGGACGCTTTCGAAGGATTCGACAACCTGCTCGCCACTGCGGCGGACCTTACCGGCATAGCTCTGGATGCGTTGTGGGTTCGGGGCGTTGAGCGGTAATCATCCCTGCATTGCCTCCGCGATACGAGCTCCTACCCTCGTGCCCAGTAGTCCACCACCAACGCCTTTGCCAGCCAGGGCTTCAATCGTTCGACAAACGCCGCGTGCTCGGGATGCACGAGATAAGCATCGCGTTCTCCCTCACTGTGGAAACTCAACATGAAGCAGTATTCGAAGCCGTCGTTCAGGTTTTCGGGGCTGCAGTTGTCACCGTATTCGAATGCACGTACTGCAGGAATTTTTCCGGGCAGTGAAGCAAAGTCGTCGGCGATGCGCTGTCGCTGTTCCGGCGAGGTGCCCGGCGTGTAGGAGAAAAGTACGACGTGGCGCAGGGTCTTGTGGTTTGTCAAGGCTTATGGGCGGTTGGTTGGCAATCGCAGTATGTCACAGGCATCGTCCATTACAGAGGCGCTTCCGGCCTTGCTGGTGTTTGCAGACTACATCGGCATGTCGTTGCAGAAAGCCCGTTCATCTCGTCTTAGAATTATCAAGCCGAACGTTCGGTCAACAACTGCATGATAACGCTTTCGCCAACTTCTAGCCTTCGCCCGACACATGACCATGTCACGCTCATCAAGATCGCTCATTGCCGCACTGGCCCTGGTTCCGGGCTTGTGCTTCGCTGCCCTGCCCGACGGAAGCATCTGGCTCAAGCATGCCAGGCAGGACCTCATTCCCTACTGGACGCAACCCGCTGCTGAAGGTGACCCGGTCGGGCGATTCCCGACCTTTCGTTGCCATGACGGCAGCGCCTACATCGCCACCAGTCCTTGTCCCGAGCTGAGCCATGCGCCCGACTGGATCAAGTCCGAGCTCGGGCGAAATTACGTGCGCATGCAGTCGCGCCAGGTGTTCGCCTACGCGATGGCATTCCACCTGACCGGCGACGTGTCGCTGCTACGGCTCGCGCAGGCAGGCGCGCGCGACATC
>DASVLM010000039.1:0-12248 GCA_036384875.1 Noviherbaspirillum sp. | reverse complement strand
CAATCTTTGGAACCTGCGCGACGCCAACGGCAACACCACAATCCAGAACCTGATCAACCGCGCCAAGGCTGGCGGCGGATTCGTTCGCTATTACTGGGAAAAGCCTTCGACCGGCAAGGTGGCACCTAAGCTTGGATACGTCGTCATGCTCGACCGCTGGGGATGGATGCTGGGCACCGGCATCTACCTGGATGATGTCGAATCCGCGATGGCACACATAGACACACAAATTTCGACCAACATCAACAACACGATGCTGCTGATCGCCGCAATTGCCATTGCGAGCTCGGTCATCATTGCACTGTCGGGACTTGCGTTGAATATCAGTGAATATCGGGTCGCCGATGCAAAGCTCAAGGTACTCGCGCAGCGGGTTGTCCGCTCGCAGGAGGAGGAGCGCGCCCGCCTTTCTCGTGATTTGCATGACGGCATCAGCCAGTGGCTGGTATCCATCAAGCTGCAGGTCGAATCCGGCATCGCGAAACTTGCCTCTGCATCACTCCAGCCAGACGTCGCCCGAAAATCCTTCGACCGTGCCGCCGGCCAGCTGAACGATGTGCTTGGTGAAGTACGCCGCATTTCTCACGACCTGCGGCCAGCACTGCTGGACGACCTCGGACTGGCAGCAGCGCTCGATCATTTGTCGCGCGAGTTCAGTGAGCACAGCGGCATCACAGTCGATTTCAAGTCAGAAGGGAATTTCGACAGCTTGTCGGACGTTGCCAATACCGTGTTGTTCCGCATCGCCCAAGAAGCGCTCACCAATATCAAGCGCCATGCCAATGCAAATGCAGTATGCATACGACTTGCCGGTGACAAGACAAGCGTGCATCTTGCGATCGAGGATGATGGTGTCGGCTTCGACGTCGCCGGGATCTCCCTGCATCCCAAGCGTGGCATCGGCCTGCGTAATATGCACGAACGTGTAGAAGCGGTCGGAGGCAAACTGCAGCTGATTTCCTCCGCCGAAGGGACCCAAGTCATCGCCACATTGCCACGAAGCTGAACCGCCATGCCAACTCCACAACAAGTGCATATCCTGCTCGTAGACGATCATCCATTAGTGCGCGATGGTCTGCGCGCGCGACTCGAAACGATCCCGCATTTCGTGATAGTAGCCGAAGCAGGCAACGCCGCCGAAGCGCTACAACATGCTGCAGAGAAATCGATCGACCTCGTACTCATGGATATCAATCTGAACGGCATGAACGGCATTGAGCTCACCGGGCGGTTCCACACCTTGTTCCCCGAAATTGCCGTACTCATGCTAAGCATGCACGACAAGGCCGAGTATGTGATGCAGGCGATCCAGGCGGGCGCTCGCGGATATGTACTGAAGGATGCGCCAGCCATGGATATCATCACCGCCATCGATACCGTGATGTCGGGTGGAATTTATTACAGCGCTGGACTTGCGAGGCAACTGGCGCGACCCATGCCACCAGCCATGCTGCTGACCCCGCGCGAACGCGAGGTACTGCACTGCATCGCAACCGGCAAATCAAACAAGCACATTGCAAGGGAAATGGATCTCTCGGTGCGCACAGTGGAAACCCACCGGCTGAACATCAAACGCAAGCTCGGCATTGAGGGACAGGCGGACCTGATACGCTTCGCACTTGAACATACCGTCGTCAAATAATGAAAAAGGCCGGAGACAATCCGGCCTTTTCGATGGTGCACGAAGAACGATTACATGTTCTCGATCATTACTTGACCAAATCCTGAGCAGGAAACCTGGGTCGCACCTTCCATCAAACGTGCGAAGTCATAAGTCACCTTCTTGGACAAAATGGCCTTCTCCATCGACGTGATAATCAGGTCGGCTGCTTCGGTCCAGCCCATGTGACGCAACATCATCTCGGCAGACAGGATCAGAGAACCCGGGTTAACGTAGTCCTTGCCTGCGTACTTCGGCGCGGTACCGTGGGTAGCTTCGAACATTGCGACAGAGTCTGACAGGTTGGCTCCCGGTGCGATACCAATACCACCCACTTGTGCAGCCAGCGCGTCGGAAATGTAATCACCGTTCAGATTCAGCGTGGCAATCACGCTATATTCGGCGGGACGCAGCAGAATCTGTTGCAGGAATGCGTCAGCAATAGAATCCTTGACCGTAATTTCGCGGCCGGTTTTGGGATTCTTGAATTTGCACCACGGGCCGCCATCGATCAGCTCCGCACCGAATTCCTTTTGCGCCAATGCATAACCCCAGTCGCGGAATCCACCTTCGGTGTATTTCATGATGTTGCCCTTGTGAACCAATGTCACGGAGGGCTTGTCGTTGTCGATGGCGTACTGGATCGCCTTGCGCACCAGGCGCTCGGTGCCTTCGCGCGACACCGGCTTGACGCCAATGCCGGAGGAGCCCGGGAAGCGGATCTTCTTGACTCCCATTTCCTTGATCAGGAAGTCGATCAGCTTCTTGGCGCCATCGGAACCTTCCGCCCATTCGATGCCAGCGTAAATGTCCTCGGAATTTTCGCGGAAGATCACCATATCGGTCTTTTCCGGCTCGCGCACCGGCGAGGGAACGCCCTTGAAGTAGCGCACCGGACGCAGGCAGACGTAAAGATCCAGTTCCTGACGCAACGCCACGTTCAACGAACGGATGCCGCCGCCGACCGGTGTCGTCAGCGGACCCTTGATCGACACGACATATTCTTTCAGTGCAGCGAGCGTCTCTTCCGGCAACCATACGTCAGGGCCATAAACCTTGGTCGACTTCTCGCCTGCAAAGATTTCCATCCAGCTGATCTTGCGCTTGCCGCCGTACGCCTTGGTCACGGCAGCATCCACCACCTTGATCATGACCGGTGTGATGTCCACGCCAGTGCCATCACCTTCGAGGTAGGGGATGATGGGATTGTCGGGAACTTTCAGGGAGAAATCGGCGTTGACGGTGATTTTCTGTCCGTCTGCAGGCACTTTGATATGGGACATTGTAGGCTCCGGGTTAGGTGGAGGAAATGAGATTGCGGATCGACCCAAGATTCTTGTGAAATTCTCGGGAATTTCTTCTTCGGAAATTTCCCGCATGTCTTATATAAGACATAAGACTACGTTTCAGATTATGCACCACTATTTTACTGGATGCCATAATTTTTCCGTTCGGCAAAAATCAATGCACCAGCTGCAATCGCGGAAAAATCATGACTTGAAACAGTAAAAGGTTAGACGAAAATCGCTACCCCGCAACGCGTAAAATAGACGCCAACACCGACAGCCAGCATGCTCCTCATACTTTTCAACAAACCCTACCAGGTAATGTGCCAGTTCTCCGCGCACCCCTCGCGCGAGACGCTGGCCGACTATATCGACACGCCGAACGTGTACCCGGCCGGACGCCTAGACGCCGACAGCGAAGGTCTCGTTTTGTTGACCGACGACGGCGCCTTGCAGCACCGGATCAGCCATCCGGACCGCAAACTGCCCAAAACCTATGTCGTGCAGGTAGAAGGCAATCCGGATGCATCAATCCTGCAGCGCTTGCGCGGCCCCCTCGACCTCGGTGACTTCGTGACGCAACCTTGCGATGCAAGGCAAATCCAGCCGCCCGACTGGCTTTGGGAACGCGATCCGCCGATACGTGAGCGCGCCAGCATTCCGACCAGCTGGCTGGCGATCACGATATCGGAAGGAAAGAACAGGCAGGTTCGCCGCATGACAGCCGCGGTGGGCTTGCCGACATTGCGGCTGGTGCGGATTGCCATCGGCCCGTACTCGCTCCAGTCCTATCCGCTATGGCCGGGCGAATCGCGTGCAGTGCCTACGGCCGGGCTTGAATGATCAGAATGGAAGCAGCTTCAAATCGAATGCCCGCTCGATAAGCCAGACCAATGCAATGGCGGTAATCAGGAATGATCCGCCGATGAGTACGACCCTGCGATTAAACATAGTTCGGCGGATGAGGAATGCAATCGGCAGGAATGCGGCAACGATCGCCAGCTGTCCTGCTTCTACGCCGAGATTGAAACCGACCAGAGCGAGAATGAGGGTGTCTTTTGGCAGACCGAGGTCGGTCAATACACTGGCAAATCCGAAGCCGTGAACAAGGCCGAAGGCGAACGCCATGGCCCACCGCCGCTCGCGAAACAGCGGGACAACATTATTCAACGCGGCAATCACTACCGACGCGGCGATTGTCGATTCCACCAGCCTTGACGGCAAGCTGATGACTCCAAGCGTAGCCAGACTCAGGGTGATCGAATGCGCGATGGTGAATGCCGTCACGATTTTCAGTACGCTGAGGATCGCCGGTCTGAAGGCGCCGACAGCCTGCCAGGTTTTTTCCTTGCGAAACACGACCGCAGGCAACAGCAGGGACAGCAGGAAAAGGATGTGATCGAAACCAATCCAGATATGCCAGGCACCCTCACGTCCATAGTCGAGGAACTGGCCCAAGCGGCTCGGCTTGCCCAACGCAAATTGCTGGGACGCCTTTTCAGGACTGAAGACGGCAGCGCTGGAACTGCCTAGATATTCGAGGCGCAGCAGCCCCTTGTGCTGTGGATCGATATCGAAGAACAGCGAATAGCGCGCGTGCAACGACTCCAGTGTGCCGGGACACTCTGCACGGAACCGCAATACGGCGTAGGCGCCATCCGTATGATCATCGATCAGATGGTCCAGCACTTTTGCAGGACAAGCGGCTCCCGCGTTGGAAAGCGCCAGGCGCGTCATTGCATAGGAATCGATTTCAGCCAGTTTGGCACGCACCTCTCCCCACGTAATGGCCGCATCGCCGTTAGCATCAAGCCCAATGGCAAAGTCGAGATCGCGTAGCGCGATATCCCACTGTCCCTCAATGGAATTGCCTGCAACCGACAAAGTCAGGTAACTATCGCTCGGTTTGTGGGCCCAAACGTCGGCCGCCAGGAACAGGCACAAAAAAACGAAAAGGAGCCGCTTCATGAACGCGCTCCTTTCAGTTGCTGCCCCAGTGACTGCAGGTACTTGTCTTCAATTCGTGTGCTTTCAAGCCAGTCGAGAACAGGCCGGGCAGCCGCTGGATCGTTGGCAGCTATCGCCGCTTCAAGGACGATTTCGGCGTCGCGGGGCTCCAGCTGTACCCTCCAGTTTTCCAATGCGAGCGCAAGGGCTTTTTTCGGATCATGTCGGATTTCGAGCGTGAAGCGCGCTTCTTCCTGCTGATGGGTGGTATCGCCGCGCATCTGGGCTGCCGCATATCGTGCGGCGAGTGCATTCTCAAGCTCTTTGGCGGTCGGCAGGTTCAAGCGCCGCGAAGCGAGAACCAACCGCAGCAGCAAGGTGTCGGAACGCGTCTTGTCTTTTAGCAGCCCGACAACTTCCGCAGGGCGATTTTCGGCAAGCAGGAAATCAGCATAAGCCGCAAGCAAGAAGGTATCCGCAATTCCCAGCGCAAGAGCATCCTTGAAATGCCGTTCGACAGCTTGCTTGCGGTCGAGACGCTCAGCAAGTTCGCCTAGCCTGATCAGGAGCCACATCCTCTTTGCCGGGCTTTCATTCGGCGCTGCCGCATACGCTTGATTCAGGACGTCATATGCCGGACCTGCATTGCCGGTTAGACCGTCGACCATCGCTTCGCATCCTAGTCCGATAAGCGGATCGCCCACCTTTCTCAAGATGCCACAATCCTCCTTCGCTTGCGGGTAACGCGCCTGCACAATGTGAATGATGGCGCGCAGCGAGCGTGCCTGCGGATGGTTGGGGTCGCGCTCCAGTGCTCTTGTCAGGTCGTGGACCGCGCCCGCGAAATCATGACGGAACTGGCGAATGCTGGCTCGCATGACCTGCGCTTCGAGCGGTGGTTCCGGCATATTCCACCATGGCGCGAGGGCCGCCTGAGCATATCCAAGGTAGCGCGGATCTCCCTCTTCGCCCACCATGCCATAGTACCGCCGTGCGAGCTTGACGGCGGTGTTGACGTCACGGGGATTGCGCCTTAACTGTCCGCGCAATTCCGACAGTTCACGGGCAACAGGGTCATTGGCCTTGAAAGGCAGGCGCTCAAGTACTTGAGATTCAGATTGGGGAACGTATGGCGCCGCCAGAACGTCACCACCAGCGCTGACGAAACGAGCGAGGAGAACGGCGCGCAATACCAGCCTGGAAGGCAAGATGGACAAGGATAGATCCGATCGGCTGTAAAAACGGGAATCATAGCAATCCGATGTTTCCATCGCAATTTTGCATGCCGGCCAACATGCGTGTCCCGATTTTTGAGAAACATGTCAACCGCAATTATTGTCTTTCGTTAATGAACTTGATTCGCGAGAATCGCCTGATCAATTGACACGTTAATTTGAAGGATTAAAAATGAAAAAACTGATTGCTGCCCTGGTTGCCAGCCTGTTCGCTGCTTCGTCCTTCGCCGCCAGCCACGCCGCTGCTCCTGCTTCTGCATCCGCCGATGCGTCGGCACCCGCTGCTTCCATGGCCGCATCTGCTCCGAAGGCCAAGAAGGCCAAGAAGAAAAAGAAGGCCAAGAAGGCTGCCGCTGCTGCTTCCGCTGAAGCCTCCAAGTAATTCCGCACGTTTCCCAAAAGGCAGGCTTAGCCTGCCTTTTTTTGTTTGCACAGCCTTTCCAGCTGCAGGTGCTCATCACATCCTGCAGGAAGCTTGAAACCATTGCGATATATTTGTAACCTCCTCGGCTTTTATCCACCGACTGGCATACGCATGACAAAATCAACCGCCTTGATCCGTGCAGGACTGGCAGCCGCACTCGTGGCGAGCCATCCGGTCGTTGCACAGCAACCCACACATTTCCCGGTAATTTCGCTGAATGCCGGCATCCATGTAATTCGCGCCGAGGTAGCAGCCAGCGACGCCGACCGCCAGCAAGGGCTGATGTTCAGGGAAAAGATGGGGCCGAATGAAGGAATGGTTTTCCTGTTCGAAGGCCCGGCAAGCGTTTGCATGTGGATGAAGAACACACTGATTCCTCTATCAGTCGCCTTCCTCGATGAAAATGGCAAAATTGTCAATATCGAGGACATGCAGCCGCAAACGACTGATTCGCATTGCGCAAAGAAACCGATCAGGTACGCACTGGAGATGAATCAAGGCTGGTTCAGGCAAAAGAACCTGAAGCCGGGCAGCATTATTGAAGGGCTGCCGCGATAAAGCCTCAAGGCCGCGCGCATTAGCGCGCCATAGAATTGAGATAAGACCCGCCAGGGAGGAACTTGAAACGCAAAAACGATAAAAACTCGCAAGACAGACGTCATGCGAGTTTTTTATTCCGACTTCGCTTGGCGGACAAAGTCCACCAAAGGAATTTAGGCAGTCATTGCCTTCAGGGCAGCAGCCAGACGGCTCTTGTGGCGTGCAGCCTTGTTCTTGTGAATGATCTTCTTGTCGGCAATACGGTCGATCGTGGAGACCGATGCCTGGAACACTTGCGCTGCAGCAGCCTTGTCACCTGCCTGAAGCGCCTTGCGGACAGCCTTGACAGCCGTGCGCAGCGTGGAACGCTGGCTGGAGTTGTGAGCGTTTTGCTTGACTGCTTGACGAGCACGCTTACGCGCTTGTGCGGAATTTGCCATGAATATTTCCTAAAACGAAATCGGTTTGCCAGCGGATTTCCACGGGCAGAAATTTGTAAAGCCTCGGATTGTAACGTTTTTTGGGGAATCAGACAACTGGAATGTCCATGCAGCAGGATGCCAAGGCTACGCCAAGTCAGTAGCGCCCCTGCGGCTATAATTGCGCACCATGAATCTACACAAAACGCTGGCGACCATCTCCGGCATGACGATGATGTCCCGCGTGACGGGCCTCCTGCGCGAATTCCTGATCGCCCGCGCTTTCGGTGCCTCCGCCTATACCGACGCCTTCTTCGTCGCCTTCCGCATCCCGAATCTACTCCGGCGGCTGTTTGCCGAGGGCGCGTTTTCTCAGGCTTTCGTTCCCATCCTGGCCGAATACAAAAACCAGAAAGGCGAAGAAGCAACCAAGGGATTGGTTGACCACGTATCAACGGTTTTGATGCTGTCGCTGGTACTGACTTGCCTTCTCGGCATCGCCGCCTCGCCAGTTGTGGTGTATTTCATTGCCACCGGCCTGGAGCCGGATGCTTTCAATCACGCCGTCATTATGACGCGGTTGATGTTTCCCTACATCGCCTTTATGGCTTTCGTCGCGCTTGCCGGTGGCATCCTGAATACCTGGAGGCAGTTCAAGGTCCCCGCGTTCACGCCCGTATTGCTTAATCTCTCATTCATCGCAGCATCCCTGCTCGTTGCACCCCACATGAAGGAGCCGGTATACGCCCTCGCCTTTGCGGTGATTGCCGGCGGCATCCTGCAGGTTGCCATCCAGATTCCCGCGCTGCGCCGCATCGGCATGTTGCCTCGCCTATCGCTTAACGTCTGGGCAGCGCTGCGAGACCCCGGAGTACGTCGAGTGCTGACGCAAATGGCACCGGCCATTCTCGCTGTTTCCGTCGCGCAGATCAGTGTGATCATCAATACCAACCTTGCATCCCGCCTTGCCAATGGCAGTGTCTCGTGGCTCAACTATGCCGACCGCCTGATGGAATTCCCTACAGCATTGCTTGGGGTAGCGCTAGGTACTGTGTTATTGCCCAGTCTGTCCAAGGCAAATTCCGATGGCAATAAAGCGGAATACTCCGCTCTGCTTGATTGGGGGCTGCGGCTAACCTTCCTGATTGCCATGCCTTCCGCAGTCGGTCTGTTGACGCTGTCTGTGCCATTGACCGCGACCTTGTTCCATTACGGCAAATTCAATATCCAATCGGTGCAAATGACCGCGCAGGCACTCATTGCTTACGGCGTCGGCCTGATCGGCCTGACCCTGGTCAAGATTCTCGCTCCCGGCTTTTACGCCAAGCAGGACATCCGTACACCGGTGAAAATCGGGATTGGCGTACTTGTTGCAACGCAGTTGATGAACCTGATGTTCGTCCCGTTGTTTGCGCATGCCGGCCTGGCACTGTCGATTGGTGTCGGTGCATGCCTGAATGCTGGCTTCCTTTACTGGGGATTGCGTCGCCGCGGTATCTACGTCGCAGAAAAAGGCTGGACGGTTTTCTTCGTGCGACTGATTGGCGCCTTGTTCATTCTCGCTGGCGTAGCCCTCTGGACATCGAGTTTCTTCGACTGGATCGCACTTCATTCTCACCCGTTGCTGCGCATAGGCGCGCTCGCCCTCGTGATGGCCGCTTGTGGTGTGAGCTACTTCGGGGCGTTACTGGCTATGGGTTTCCGCTTCAGCGACTTCAAACGCGTATCAGTCTGAATCGCCACCTTGACCACTATTCCCTTTCATTGTGCGGCGCATGGTTTATGATGGTCAGTGTATGGCAATCAATTCTCTCGATTACTTTGCGGCACTGGTCAAGCAGGATGATTCAATCCCGCTCTTCGAAGCGGCGCTGACCATCGCGCAGGACGTCGATCCGGAGCTCGACCTTGGAGCCACGCAAGCGGAAGTTGACATCCTGGCGGCACGCCTGCGACAGCGCCTGGCTTCGGATGCGTCCAAAGTGCAGAAGCTGCGCCTGCTGAACCACTTTTTCTATCGTGAGCTCGGCTTCGGCGGCAACATCAACGATTATTACAATCCGGACAACAGCTATCTCCACCGCGTATTGAGCACGCGGCGCGGCATACCGATATCACTGGCGGTACTGTACATGGAGCTCGCCCAGCAGATCGGACTGAGCGTGAAGGGCATTTCCTTTCCGGGCCACTTCCTCATGAAGCTGTCGGTGCCATCGGGTGATATCGTCATCGATCCGTTCAACGGTGTCAGCCTGTCGCGCGAGGAACTGGAAGAGCGCCTCGAACCCTATTTCGAACAGCATAGTTATCCCGGCGCGATACCGCTTTCCTATTACCTGCATGCCGCGCATCCGCGCGAGATACTGGTGCGCATGCTGCGCAATCTGAAGTCACTCTTCCTGGAGCATCGACGCTGGCAGCGACTACTCGGTGTGCAACAGCGCCTGGTCATCCTCTTGCCCGAAGAGATCGCGGAACGCAGGGATCGCGGACTGGCTTTTGCGAACCTGGAGTGCCCGCAAGCGGCGCTAGAGGACATCGAAGCTTATCTTGCAGAACGCCCCTATGCGTCGGATGCCGACGAGTTGCGCCAGATGCTGCCCGAGCTGCGCAATGCAAGCAAACGTTTGAACTGACTCAGCCCAATCCCTTTGCCTTCGCCTCGATCGTTTCCCATTTTTCGAGGCTTTCCATCAGCAAGTCATCGATTTCGGCAAATCGGCTGTTCAGGCGCTGCACTTCTTCAGGGCGCTGCTTGTACAGCTCAGGATCAGCGAGTTGCTCGGATATCGCCTTCTGCTCTGCTTCAAGATCCGAAATCAGTTTCGGCAATGTCTCGAGTTCGCGCTGTTCCTTGTAGCTGAGTTTCTTCTGCTGCTTCGGCGGTTGCGCACCCTCCCGGGCAGCAGGTTTTGTATCGGTCTTCGGTGCCGCTTTGGCAGGTGCGGCTTGCGTGGAGACGCGAACACGCTCCCAGTCGGAATACCCGCCGACGTATTCCCGCCATTGCCCTTCGCCTTCGGCTACGATCACCTGCGTGACCACGTTGTCGAGGAAGGTCCGATCGTGACTGACGAGGAACACGGTACCGGCGTAATCCTCCAGCAGCTCCTCCAGCAATTCCAGCGTATCGATGTCGAGGTCGTTCGTCGGTTCATCGAGCACCAGCACATTCGCGGGCTTGGCGAACAAACGTGCCAGCAGCAGCCGGTTGCGCTCGCCACCGGAGAGCGACTTCACCGGCGAACGCGCACGCTCTGGCGCGAACAGGAAATCGCCAAGATAGGTCATCACATGCTTGCGCTGGCCGTTGATTTCCACCCAATCGCTGCCCGGTGAGATGGTATCCGCGAGGCTCGCTTCCTCATTCAGCTGCGCGCGCATCTGATCGAAATAGGCGACCTGGAGGCGGGCACCCTGGCGTACTGTGCCGCTGTCCGGCGCTTCCTCACCAAGGATGAGCTTGAGCATCGTGGTCTTGCCTGCACCGTTCGGACCAATCAGGCCGACCTTGTCTCCGCGCATGATGATGGCGCTGAAATCCCGCACGATAGTCTTGTCACCATAGTGCTTGGAGACATCGATCAGTTCGGCAACGATCTTTCCCGAGCGTTCGCCGGTCGCGACGTCGAGCTTGATCTGGCCTTGCTGATCGCGCCGTGCGCTGCGCTGACGGCGCAGTTCTTCCAGGCGTCGCACGCGGCCTTCGTTGCGTGTGCGGCGCGCCTCCACGCCCTTGCGGATCCACACCTCTTCCTGCGCGAGGAACTTGTCGAACTTCGCATTTTCAACAGCTTCGACCTCCAGCTGCTCGGCCTTGCGCTTCTGGTAAGCGCTGAAATTGCCCGGGAACGACAAGAGCTTGCCACGGTCGAGTTCCACGATGCGTGTCGCCACGTTATCAAGGAATGAGCGGTCGTGCGTGATGAACAGGATGCTGCCCTTGAAATCCCGCAGCAATCCCTCCAGCCACATAATCGAAGTGAAATCGAGATGGTTGGTGGGTTCGTCGAGCAGCAATACGTCTGGAGCACCGACCAGTGCATGCGCGAGCGCCACGCGCTTCTGCGTGCCGCCAGACAGTGTGCCCATCGCGGCATCCCTGTTCAGGTTCAGGCGATTCAGAATCGTTTCGACGCGATGGGCGATATTCCATGCGTCGGCCGCATCGAGTTTCGCCTGGATTGCGTGCATACGCTCCATCAACGCATCGTCATTCCCGCCACCAAGGCGCGAGGTCAGTTCGTTGTACTCGTCGAGCAGCATCTGCAATTCGCCCAGCCCACCAGACACCGCTTCAAACACCGTCTGCGCGGCTTCGAACTGGGGTTCCTGCTGTACATAAGCCACTTTCAGTCCCTGCTGCATGACCAGCAAGCCGTCATCCAGCTTTGCCGTACCGGCAATGATCTTCAACAGCGATGACTTGCCGGTGCCGTTGCGGCCAATAAGGCCAACCCGCTCGCCTGATTCGAGCGAAAACTCGGCGTGGTCAAGCAAGGCGACGTGCCCGAATGCGAGTTGGGCGTTGGAAAGGGAAATGACGGCCATGGAAACTACCTGCTGGAGCAAAAAGGAGTGCACGAATGCGGTGGAAGCACGCATTGTACCCACTGCGATGAATGGAAAGACATTTTCTGCAACGGTTCCGGCTATAATCTCGCCTTGATCGACGCCTTGCGTCGTACGTCCCGAGTCTCGCCGTAGTTCAATGGATAGAACGAGTGCCTCCTAAGC
>DASVLM010000038.1:0-3505 GCA_036384875.1 Noviherbaspirillum sp. | reverse complement strand
CCGGTGCACCATCCAATGGTGCCCACCTTTTGCTCGAGATCGCCGATGACTTGCGGCGCGCGTCCGAGTAGCCTTTCCACATGCAAAGCAAGATCGCCCACCGTGGAAATCGCCGCGTCCGCAATGCCTAGCCAGCCGAGGTTGTCGTCGCCAAAACGTCCTTGCGGCGTGAAGCCGAGAACCTGCGCTAGCTGGGCGTTGTTCCCGAGTTCGGGATGCATGTCGAGCGGCAAATGAAAACCGAAGAGATTGATATCGTGGGCAAGCAACAGCTTGAGACGTCTTTGCTTGATACCGATGATGCGTGCATCTTCGCCTTTCCAGAAATAGCCGTGATGCACGAGAATCGCATCGGCCTTCGCTTCGATCGCAGCCTCGATCAGCGCGAGACTCGCCGTTACTCCGGTCACGATCGTTCCGATATCGGACTTTCCCTCCACTTGCAGCCCGTTTGGGCAATAGTCGCGAAAACGGTTAATATCGAGCGTTTGCTCTAGGTATTTCGCCAAGCTGGCCCTGTTTATCGTTCCTGGATTCATTTTTGCCTTATATGCGACGTCTCTGGCTTCTGTTTGCGCAAACCGTTACGGTCGGGCTCGCGCTGTGGTTCATTGTAGCGACCCTGAAGCCGGAATGGGCTGGAAGCATGCGCGGCGGCCGGTTGGGGACATCATCGGTGCCGCTGCTGGAAGCACCCTCGACATCGTCGCCCGGCCAGGGTTCCTATCGTGAAGCCGCGACGCGAGCGATGCCTGCGGTGGTCAACATCTTCACCACCAAGGGCGCACGACAACCCAAGCATCCCTTCATGGACGATCCGCTGTTTCGCCGCTTCTTCGGCGACCAGCAGGAAGACAAACAATTCAGCCTGGGTTCGGGCGTCGTGGTCAGCTCGAAGGGTTACATCCTCACCAACAACCACGTCATCGAAACCGCGGATGAAATCGAAGTTGCGCTCGCGGATGGCCGCAAGGCTGCGGCGACAGTAGTCGGCTCGGATCCGGAAACCGATATCGCAGTGATCCGGATCGATCTGCCGAATCTGCCCGCAATTGCACTCGGCCATGCCGAGCAGGCGCGCGTCGGCGATGTGGTGCTTGCAATCGGCAATCCTTTCGGTGTCGGCCAGACCGTCACCATGGGCATCATCTCGGCGCTGGGACGCAATCATCTCGGCATCAACACCTTCGAGAACTTCATCCAGACCGATGCCGCCATCAATCCCGGCAATTCCGGCGGAGCGCTGATCGACACCCACGGCAACCTGCTCGGCATCAACACAGCGATCTATTCACGCAGCGGTGGATCGCTGGGTATCGGCTTTGCGATTCCCGTCTCCACCGTCAAGAACGTGATGGAATCCATCATTGCGACGGGCCAGGTCATCCGCGGCTGGATCGGCGTAGAGCCGCAGGACATCACGCCGGAACTGGCGGAAAGCTTCGGGTTATCGCGCAAGTCGGGCGCCATCATTGCCGGCGTGCTCAAAGGCGGCCCGGCTGACAAGGCAGGCATCAAGCCCGGCGACATTCTCGTCGCAGTCGACGGCAGACCGATTGCCGACACCACGGACATGCTCAACCTGATCGCGCAACTGACACCGGGAAAGAAATCCCGGATGACGCTGCTGCGCAAGAGCCAGGAAGCGAACGTGGACGTTGTCGTCGGCAAGCGGCCGAAGCCTCCGCGAGAAGAGCGCGAAGACGAATAGGGAAAATGCCATGCATTTGCGTGACCTGATCCAGTTTCTTGGAGAGCTGTCGGAGAACAACAACCGCGCCTGGTTCGTGATGAACAAGCCGCGCTATGACATTTTGCGCGCGGAATTCCTGGAGCTAGTGACGCGGCTGATCAAGGACATTGCGAAATTCGACCCGGACGTCGCCGGTTGCAATCCCAAGAAGGCGCTGTTCCGCATCAATCGCGACATGCGTTTTTCGCACGACAAGAGCCCGTACAAGACCACATTCTCGGCAGCAGTGACAGCGAGCGGACTCAAGAAGCCCAGCCAGGGCGGCGGCCCCGCCTATTACTTCCATGTCGACAAGGACGGCACGCTGCTGATTGCCGGAGGCGAGTACATGCCACCGGCGGACAGGTTGCGCACCATACGACAGTACGTCGTTGCCGATGCGGCCGGTTTCGGCAAAATGCTGAAGAACAGGAAACTGAAAGAAGCTTTCGGCGACCTGCAGAATGAAGGCAAACTGCAACGGCCGCCGAAAGGTTTCGACGCGGATGCGCCGCATGTCGAATACCTGAAGCACAAGAGCTTCATCGTATGGAAGGAAATCAGCCTGAAGAAAAAGATTCCCGCCGATCTCGGCAAGGATCTCGTGACCGAATTCAGGAATGCCTATCCGTTGATCGCCTGGCTGCGGCAGGCGAAATAAACGTCAAGGTCAGAGTCGCTCCGCCGTTTCTTCCGGCGCTTGCGTCACGCGCACAAAAAGCGGCGCCACCAGCAAGCCGATCTCGAACAGCAGGCATAGCGGAACCGCCAGCAGCAATTGGCTCATGATGTCCGGCGGCGTTACCACTGCTGCGATGACAAATGCGGCGACGACCACATAGGGACGGAATTCCCTCAGCTTCTCGACAGTGACCAGCCCCATGCGCACCAGGACAATTACGATTACTGGCACTTCAAAAGTCACGCCGAAAGCGATGAACAAGGTCATCACGAAACTGAAATAGCTTTCGATATCCGGCGCCACCATGATCGACTTCGGTGCGAACTCATTGATGAACTTGAAGATCACACCGAACACGAAGAAGTAGCAGAACGCGACGCCCGCGATGAATAACAGGGAAGAAGACACAACGAGCGGCGCTATCAGTTTCTTTTCGTGCTCGTACAGTCCGGGTGCAATGAAGGCCCAGGCCTGGTACAGCACGACCGGCAACGCCAGCAAAAACGCCACCAGCAGCGTCACCTTGACCGGGATGAGGAAAGGCGTGATGACGCCGGTGGCGATCATCTTGCTGCCTTCCGGCAGCGCTACCATCATCGGATGCGCGAGCACGTCGTAGATGCGTCCGGCCCAAGGCATCAGGCAAAGGAAGATCACGATCACCGCCGCCGACGCCTTCATGATGCGATTGCGCAGCTCTACCAGGTGCGAGATGAAGGTATCTGTCCCGCTCTCCGTTTGTTGTTCGTCGCTCATTGGGATTTAAAAGAATGACCCGTTGGTCTTGCGCGCGACGCTGGCGGGGCGGTGTCTTGCGACCCGGGCCGCGCCTGACAGTACGCGCGTCTTGTGGCCGCTCTGTTTCTTGTACCAGACAGGAATGGCGGAGCTGCGAATCAGCTTTTTCCTGCGGAAGTCCTTCACCTTGACCGCGTGCTGGTCCGGCGTCGGCGTGTCGAGCAGGGGATTGGTAAAAGCCGAATGCACTTCGGACTGCACCTGCGACAAGTGCTGCGACACGTCCTTTTCGAAGCTGCTGGCGGCTTCCTGCACATCCTTGTGCATCTTGCGCAGCTCTTCGAGTTCGATCT
>DASVLM010000037.1:0-6183 GCA_036384875.1 Noviherbaspirillum sp. | reverse complement strand
CAGCATCGCGGGCAGAGGCTGTTAACTGATGCATTGCATTTGGTCCCCGCCCCAATGCCCCACGCCGCACTCTGAAGCTGCGCAAGTCCGGACAACAATCACCGAACAATCAACGATGAATCACCAACAAATCACCGCTTGTTCCTGATCGGCACATTCATCTCTTCCGGCTTGATCTCGTGCACCAGCTCCGGCACGCCCCACGGGAATGCAGGATCAACCTTGATCTTGAAGTGATACATCGACTGCATCGCCTGATGGTCTTCCTTGCGGAAGGTCATCTTGCCTTTCGGCGTATCGAAGCTCATGCCCTCCATCGCCGCGATCAGCTTCTCGGTATTGGTATCGCCGCCCGTCTTCTTCAGCGCCTCCACCACCGCAATGCCTGCTGCCATGCCGCCCGCCGTGAAGAAATCCGGCGGCGACTTGTAGCGCTTGTAATGCTCCGTCACCAGCCAGTTGTTTGCCGGGTTCTTCGGAATCGCAAAGTAATAGTAGGTCGCCCCTTCCATGCCTGGGAACTGCTTGTACGACGCCATCGCCGGCAGGATGTTGCCGCCGGTCGAAACCTCGATGCCATAGCGCTTGTTCAGCTCCAGCGCAGCCAGTGCGTTGAAAGGCGGCGTGCCACCGGCCCACACCACTTCGATCACCTTGCGGCCCGGCTTGTCCTTCAATGCATCGACCAGATGCTGGATGCCCGCGGTGAAGTCGGTCGTGGTTGGCGGCAGGTATTCCTCATGCACGATCTTCGCGTGCTTCAGCGCTTCCCTGAATGCTTTCACGCCATCACGGCCGAACGCGTAGTCCTGCGCCAGCATCGCGATGTTCACGCCTGCCTTGTCCATCGCCACCGCATTCGAAATCGCATCCTGCGAACTGTTGCGGCCGGTGCGGAAAATGTAGCGGTTCCACTTGTCGCCGGTGATCGCATCCGCCACTGCCGGCTCCACCAGCAGGATCTTCTTGTATTCCTCCGCCACCGGCAGCATCGCCAGCGCCACGCCGGAAGAGGTCGGGCCGATCGCGATCGCCGCCTTGTCGTCGCTGTACGCCGCCGCCAGCAGCGACTTGGCCACGTCGGGTTTGCCTTGCGTATCCTTCTCGATCAGCACCAGCTTGTTGCCGTTGACCTGCATGGTGCCGTTGGTCGCATAGTCGAGGCCCATCAGCAGGCCGGCCTGGGTTTGCTTCGCATAGGCTTCGAGCGCACCGGTCTTGTCGTAGACGTGGGCGATCTTGATGTCCTTGGCGTGGAGGGATGTGGCGCAGCACAGAGCGGCTGCGGCCGCCAGCAGGTGGTATCTCATTTGTCTCTCTTCCTCGGTTGTTGGAATCTTGTCCGGCACCGTCGAAGAATCCGACAAATGCCGGGGTGAGGTGTACACAGCCATGTTGCCTGGCTGTTGCTTGGGGCCTTGGCAGGTTACTCCAAGCAATGGCGACGGGAAAGTAGTAGAAATACCATGTCCTGCAGGTCTTGCGAAAGATCAAGCCGTTTGCCGCAGCGCTTGCTGCAATGCGTCACCCGTCACCTGCATGAAGGCGCGTACCCGTGCGGTGTTGCGCAGGTCGGGATGAGTCAGTATCCATAGCGGGCTTTGCAGCGCGTCGATGGGTGCCGAAAGCGCGACGAGGCCGTCGCCGCCTTCGGTCGCGCGTGACACGAATTCCGGCAGCAGCGACACGCCCATGCCGGTGCGCAGCAATGCCAGTGAAGTCGGGAAATGGTCGGCGCGCGCGACCACGGAGGCATCGGGTACGTTCGCATGCATCCAGCGGTCGTACACGCGGTCGCGCTCGTCGCGCTGGAAGCAGATCCACGGGTAGTCCTGTATCAGCTTCGCGACCGGTTGCAGTTTCGGCTTCTTCCCGGCCGCAAGAAAGGGCGCGTCGCGCCATGCATACACGCGGAACCGCACTTCACCGAGCTTGCGGCCGACTAAGTGGTCGGGCACGTGCGACGACATGCGGATCGCGAGGTCGGCCTCGCGCCGCGACAGATCCAGCCGTTCTCGCGCGCCTTCCACTTCGACTTCGATGTCCGGATAGGCCGCATGGAATTGCGCGAGTGCAGGCGGGAGCAGGTATTGCGCGACTACCGTCCCGGTTGTCACGCGTATCGAGCCGGTCAGCCGCGTGTCGCCGCCGATGATGCGCCGCTCCGCTTCCGCGACGAGGGGTTCGCACTGTTCCGCAATGCGGCGCATTACGTCGCCCGCCTCGGTCGCGATATAGCCGTTGCGCAAGCGCTCAAACAGGCGCGTCTGCAGCTTCTCTTCGATCGCATCGATGCGCCGCAGCATCGTCGAATGCCGCACCGCCAGTTCGCGTGCGGCACCGGACAGCGAGCCCGACCGGGCCACTGCCAGCACGTAGCGCAAATCGTCCCAGTCCAGCCGGGAAGAGGGAAGGGTGCTGCGGTCTGCGGTATCGGGGGCGTTTTTTTTCATGTGCGTTTTTGCAAATTTGAACTGCAAAATCCGAGATTTTATGTGCGTAGATTAACACCTACACTGCCTCCATACCAAAACCTGCAAGGAGGAAAACATCATGAACACCAAGGTCTCGACACAACCTTCCAGCCTGCTGCCTTTCCTGCACCGCTGGTTTGCAGCGGTCGTCGCACGCTGGAACGAACGCATCGACCGCACGCCGATGCCGACACACCGTCGCATGGGTTCGTGGGAAGCGAGCGTGCGCGGCAAGCGCCGCGAATGATGTCCGAAAGCGGCTAGACGATGCCATGGGGCGCGTATAAAGTGCCCCACATGGACACCGCTGAACACAGCTCCGGACTCGACCGCACGGTCTGCTACCGCGCACTCGCCGCAAAGGACACGCGCTTCGACGGCGTATTCTTCACCGGCGTGACGACCACCGGCATCTATTGCCGCCCGGTCTGCACGGTGAGGACGCCGCGCGAATCTTCGTGCCGCTTTTTCAGCAGCGCGGCGGCGGCCGAAGCGGCAGGTTTTCGTCCCTGCCTGCGCTGCCGTCCGGAGCTGGCGCCGTACGCGCTTCAGCAGAATCTCGCGCACGCGGTATGGCAACGCATCGCCGGCGGCGCGCTCAATGACGGCGACGTCGAACGTCTGGCACAGGAAGTCGGGCTGTCGTCGCGCCAGTTGCGTCGCGTACTGCTGCAGCATTTCGGCGTGACGCCCATCGAACTCGCGCAGACCCAGCGCCTGCTGTTCGCGAAAAAGCTGCTGCAGGAAACCGCGATGCCGATGGCTGATGTCGCTTTCGCAGCGGGCTTCGGCAGTGTGCGTCGCTTCAATGCGCTGTTCGCCGCACGCTACGGCATCGCGCCGACCTCGGTGCGACGCGCCACGGTGAAGCAGGACGGCGATGCACCTTCCGCGCTCGTGCTGCGCCTCGCCTATCGCCCGCCGTTTGCTTGGGAAAGCATCTTGCGTTATCTCTGCGGCAGGGCGATTCCCGGCGTCGAACAGGTAACGGATGGTGCCTACCTGCGCAGCGTGCGCATGGGCGCGTACGAGGGCTGGCTGCGCGTGAAGCATCTCGCCGAGCGCCATCAGCTTGTGCTCGACATCGCACCTTCGCTGTCGCCGGTGCTCATGCCGCTGGTCACACGCGTGCGCGCGCAATTCGACCTCGATGCGAACCCCTCGATCATCGAAGAACACCTGCGGCAAGACGAACTGCTCGCACGCGGCCTGGATGTATTGCCGGGCCTGCGTGTGCCGGGCACCTTCGAACCGTTCGAACTCGCAGTGCGCGCCGTGCTTGGCCAGCAGGTCAGTGTGGCTGGCGCAACCACATTGTCGGGGCGATTGATTGCGCGTTTCGGCGACGCCGTGCAGACGCCGTTCGCACAGGTCACGCATCACTTCCCGCGCCCCGATGTACTCGCATCGCAGGATGTCGGCGACATCGCGCGCATCGGCATGCCGCAATCGCGCGCACAAACTATCCTGAACCTCGCGCAGTTCGCTGCCGAGGGCGGCCTGCAACTGCAGCCCGGCGTCTCGCTCGATGAAGCAGTGGCGAGGCTGACATCGGTGCGCGGCATCGGCAACTGGACGGCGCATTACATCGCCCTGCGCGCCTTGCGCTTTCCCGACGCGTTCCCCGCAGGCGACCTCGGCCTGCAGAAAGCGGCAGCCGGCGAAGGCGGCCGTCTCAGCGAAAGGCAGCTGGCCGCACGCGCCGCTGCCTGGTCACCCTGGCGCGCCTATGCCGCGCTGCTCTTGTGGATGGGATCATCATGATTGGCTATACCGAATACGATAGCCCGCTCGGCACCCTGCTGCTGGCGGCAAGCGACAAGGGACTGTGCGGACTCTACTTCGAGCAGCACAAGTATTTCGACGGACCGCAAGACTGGCTGCGCAACGACAATCATCCGGTGCTGCGCGCAGCGAAGCATCAGCTCGACGACTATTTCGCGGGAAGGCGCGAGCGCTTCACGCTTGCGCTCGACCTGCAAGGCACGCCTTTCCAGCGCGCGGTATGGCAGGCATTGCTGGACCTGCCGTTCGGCGCGACCGGAACGTACTCTGCAATTGCGCAACGCGTCGGGCGCGTGGCCGCAGTGCGCGCGACGGGCACGGCAATCGGACGCAATCCGGTGTCCATCATCGTGCCGTGCCATCGCGTGCTCGGCGCGTCGGGCGCCTTGTCAGGCTATGCGGGAGGATTGGAACGCAAGCAATTCCTGCTTGCGCTGGAAGAAGCCGTTGCCGGCGGAAGAAAGAACCGGCAGGAATTGCACGTCGGCTGAAGCGTGCGAGTCGTACATAAGGTACACAACGTAACCGGCGTACCCCACGTACTCAAGCAGTGTGCCGCTTGCTCGGCGACGGAGCGCGAGCCCTGCACAAGCTCGCGTCCGCTGCTTCACCGATTGTCACGCCATCGGGCACACCACCATGCCCGTATTTACTTCGAACCGCCGCCCGCGCCGGAGCCGCTGCCGCCGGCGCTGCTGGAGTCGCCGCCACCCGCACCACTCATGCCGCCGGTGGAGCCGGTCGTGCCTGCTCCGCTCGAATCGGACGATGCGCCGGAAGAGCTACCCGAAGTGCTCGGATAAGCCGTCGTGCCGGAGGTACCCGACGTGCTGCTCGGGGAAGTGGACGAGCTGCTGCCCGAACTCATGCCCGAACCGGACGAAGACGAGCCGGAGCTCATGCCAGAGCTTGTGGTGCCGCATGCGGCCAGTACCAGCGCGGCAGCGGTGGCCACAGGGATAGTCCATTTCAACATAACGTTCTCCTTAAAAATAAATCGGTGAAGCATGGAAAAGTAAAAATGCAACCGGTCATGCCAGCGTTGCATGCATGCGATTCTGTAGAATCTGACAACACGCGAAAGTTCCGGCGCATGCGCGATTTGCTCACTTGCGCACAGGTAGTCCTTTGATGCATTGGCAGCGGGCAAGGCGCTCAAGCACCCAATGCATCAAGATGCGGACGATCGCTGCGTGTACCATCCAGCGGAGAAGTTCTCCTTCGATCAACCTGACTCATTGCAACGCATGTCTTCTCATTCCGACGGTTCCACCAAAGCGATCTTCTATGCACTCGGCGCCAACGGCGGCATCGCACTCGCCAAGTTCGCTGCCGCGCTCTACACCGGCTCGGGCGCAATGCTGGCCGAGTCCATCCACTCGCTTTCTGACTGCACCAACCAGGTCTTCCTGCTGATCGGCCTGAAGGAAGCGAAGAAGCCGGCGAATGAATTCCATCCGATGGGCTACGGCCGCGTCGTCTACTTCTGGGCGATGATGGTGGCGCTCTTGCTGTTCTTCCTCGGTGGCGCGTTCTCGGTAATGGAAGGTGTGGGACGCTTCAAACATCCCGAGCCGATCAGCAATCCGGCAGTTGCGCTGGTGATTCTCGGCGTGTCGGTGGCGCTGGAAAGCTTTTCGCTTTACGGCGCGATGAAAGAGATTCGCAAGATCGCGCAGGGCAAGCCGTTCTTGCGATGGTTCCGCGAGACGCGGCAGTCGGAACTGCTGGTGGTGGCGGGCGAAGACATCGCTGCCTTGGCCGGCCTCGCCTTCGCTTTCGTCGCGGTGCTGCTGTCGGTCGTCACCGGCAATCCGATATGGGACGCTTGCGGATCGATCGCGGTCGGCATCCTGCTGATGATCGTCGCGATCTTCATCGTGCGTGAAGTGAAAGCGATGATCACCGGCGAATCGGCGGCGCC
>DASVLM010000036.1:0-6346 GCA_036384875.1 Noviherbaspirillum sp. | reverse complement strand
AGCCGGCGTTTTCGCCTTCGTCGTAGCGATCGATCAGCACGCCGTTCAGGCGCGACTCAAGTCCCTTCGGCGTCTGCTGCCAGCGCACCGACTTGGCGGGAGAACAAACGCCATGCGTATTCGGTGCTTCGCCCGTCACATACGAAGATAGCGCGCAACGCCCTTCGACCATTACGCACAGGCTGCCGAAGCCGAACACTTCGATTTCGACCGGCGTATTCTTCGTCACGTATTCCACCTGCTCGATCGACAGCACGCGCGGCAGCACCGCACGCTGGATGCCGAAACGCTCGCGATAGAAATTGATCGCTTCGTGGTTGGTGGCCGACCCCTGCACGGACAAATGCAGGCGCAACGAAGGATACGTCGATGCTGCATAACGCATCAGCGCCGGGTCTGCGAGAATGACTGCATCCACGCCCGCATCGGCAGCGCGGTCGATCGCCGCACGCCACGGCTGCCAGTTGGTCGCCTGCGGATAGGTATTGAGCGCGAGCAGCACCTTGCGGCCGCGATCGTGCGCGTAACGAATGCCGTCGGCAATGGCTGCGTCATCGAAATTCAGGCCGGCGAAATTGCGCGCATTGGTCGCATCGCGAAAGCCGACATAAACGCAATCAGCACCGTTATCGACCGCCGCTTTCAAGGCCGGCAAGCTGCCGGCCGGGCACACCAGTTCCATCGATCCTTGCGAATGCGATGCGCCGCTCCGCACGGAAGACATGTCGAGAGTCGTCATGACGATTGCTTTTGTTAAACCGGAACGAGGCCGGCTGCAGCGGGAGCGCTTTCCTTCTTTGCCGGACGGACGCCCGTCAGCAGATATTCGATGAGGTCCTTCACCGAACGGATCTCGTTGCCGAACGGGAGCTTCTCGGAACCGCGGAAGAACAGGCCGCGCTTGACATCGCCGTTCATCGCGAAGGCAAGGCGGGTGTCGATGCAGAACTGCCCTGCCTTGGCGATGCCGTCGCGCAGGCCGCATTGCTGCAGGCAGTCGAAACCGACGGTGCATTCCTGCTGCTTCGCCTTGCGCTGCAGCTTCTCTTCCTTGTCGAGATAGTTCTCCAGCCACTGTGTCTTCACTGCACGAGCAGGCAGTCCTGCCACGCTCATGAAGGTCACGATGTCTTCGGGTTTCGCATCGACGAGCGTGCGCTTGAAGTTGATGTGGGCATCGCCCTCTTCCGTCACTGCGAACGGCGTGCCGAGCTGCACTGCGCTGGCACCCAGACCGAGCAGTTCACGCACCTGTTCATGGGTGTGGATGCCGCCGGCGGCGATGAGCGGAATCTTCTCGCGCTCGATGCCGAGTTCCTTGAATAGTTCCAGCGTGCCGGTCAGCACGGTATTGAATGCGAAATGCGGGTCGTTCACGCCTTCGATGCTGGCGGAGCCGAGGTGGCCGCCTGCATAGCGCGGATTCTCGATCACGATGGCATCCGGCAGGCGGTTCTTGCGCATCCACTTCTTGAGGATGAGGGCAATGCCGCGCACGTCCGAAAGAATGGGAATGATGGCAACGTTCGGATGCTCTGCCGTCAGTTCCGGCAGGTCGAGCGGCAGGCCCGCGCCGCAGACCACTGCATCGGCACCGCTGACGCATGCCTGCTTCACGTAGGATGCATATTCGGAAACGGCGCGCATGATGTTCACTGCCACCATGCCGGCACCTGCGGCCATGGCCTTGGCCGCCTTGATTTCACGATCGAGCGCGATGAGATTGACGCGGTCGATCAGCGCGCGATCCCGCGACTTCCCAGTCTGCGCCATGAGGTCGGCATGATGGCGCCGCAAATCGACGCTGGAAATAGTGCCCACGCCGCCCTCACGGGCGACGCTGCCGGCGAGGCGATGGGCGGAGACGCCGACTCCCATGCCTCCCTGGACGATCGGCAGCATAGACCTGCCTTTGACTTTAAGATGTTGAAAAGCGGTCTGCAGCACAATGGTCCTTCCAAGTAACGGCTTCAAGCGACGAGCGAATGTAGCAAATGGGACATGCAATTTGTTTGACCTGAGTCAAGTATTCCCGACTTGACGAATTCCTCAGCCGGAAACCACTGTAACTCTCCATGCACATGGCAATCCTTAACATTCATCAAGGAAAGCGGGCACTTCAGGGTGTGACAATTTGCCGGACCAGAGAAAGGAACATGACATGGATGGCATCAGCCGCTACCTCTGCAGCGATCATGCGCGCTGCGACGATTTCTTCATCAGCGCCGAGCGCAACGTGAACAGCAAGGATTGGGATGTGGCAACAACCTTCTTCCGGGAATTCGCGGAGTCGCTCGAACACCATTTTGCGATGGAAGAAAAAGTCCTCTTCACCGCATTCGAACAGGAAATCGGCCACGCGTCCGGCCCGACCGTCATCATGCGCATGGAGCACGCACAATTGCGCGAGCTGTTGGCGCAATTGCAGAATGCACTGGAACAACGCGATGCGAACGCCTATCTTGGTTATTCCGATACCCTGAACACCATGATGCAACAGCACAACCTGAAAGAAGAAAGCGTGCTCTATCCGATGGCCGACCGCATGCTTGCCGGCCGCGAGCGCGAGATCGTCGAAGCAATGGCGGCACTGGAAGTGATCGCATGAGCGAACCGGAAGAAATTTCCATCGATGTGCGCGGCCTCATGCCGCCTGAACCCCTGGAGCGTGTGCTGGACGCGCTCTCGACCATGCAGAAGGGGCAGAAGCTGCGCATGCTGATCGATCGCGAGCCGCTGCCGCTCTATCGCATCCTGCAGAACAACGGCTATGCATGGAGCACTCGCAACTTGCCGGATTACCTCTTCGAAATCCTGATCTGGGAAAAGAACTGAGACTGCGATGGAACGCGTGCTGTCGTTCGACCATACGCCGACACTGTCGGTGCCGCTGCGCTTTTTCCTGAGCGCGCCGCTGTTCGCCGCCGGCGCGGCGCTCCTGCTGCTGTGGCAAGGGCCGGAAGCGCTGGCATCCCGCTGGTCGCCTGTTACCCTCGCCCTGACCCACCTGATGACGCTGGGCGTACTTGCCAGCGTAATGACCGGCGCGCTTCTGCAAATCCTGCCTGTCGTGTTCGGCGCCAGCATTCCGCGGCCGGACGCGACTGCATCGCTGATTCACCTCGGCCTGACGCTGGGTACCGTTGCTCTGGTGGCCGCTTTCCTGCTGCAGAAACCGGTGCTGTTCCAGATCGCGATCGTGCTGTTGCTGCTTGGCCTGGGCAGCTTCGCTGCGATCGGCATCGCTGCGCTCTGGCGCATGCCGGGGAAGAACGACATGCTGACCACCGTGAGGCTCTCGCTGGTATCGCTTGTGGCAACCATCGTCCTCGGTTCGACTGCCGCTGCCATGTTTGCATGGCCGCAAGCCGAAGGCCATCCGCTGGTGCCGCCGCTCCCCGTTACGGACCTTACCAATCTGCACGCCTCCTGGGGCTTGCTCGGCTGGGTCGGCCTGCTGATCGCGGGCATTGCCTACCAGGTCGTGCCGATGTTCCAGGTCACGCCGCAGTATCCCGGCCGCTTCACTCGGTTATTTGCGCGAGCACTGTTCCTGCTCCTCGTGATGTGGTCGCTGCTGGTGGCGCTGACGCCGGAGAGGCCGCTCTTCATCAAGCTGGTGCTGACCGAGTTCCTCTACGGCGGTTATGTCTCGTTCGCACTGACCACGCTCTACCTGCTGTGGCAGCGCAAGCGTCCGAAGCCGGACCCGACCACCTTGTTCTGGCGGCTGGCGTTATGCAATCTGCTCGCCTGCATCGGCTGCTGGATCATTGGCGAACTCTTGCCGCAAGTTGCCAATGCACCGGCATTTGCGGTCGTCCTGGGCGTGATGTTCATCGTCGGCTTTGCGTTTTCCGTGGTCAACGGAATGCTGTACAAGATCGTGCCCTTCCTTGTCTGGTATCACCTGCAAAACAGCAGCCAGCCAGGCGGCGTGCGCGCACCCAACGTCAAGCAGGTATTGCCCGACAACATGGCACAGGGGCAGTTCTATGTCCACGTGGCTGCATTTGTCCTTCTGCTTGGCGCAGCAGTGTGGCCGCACGCCCTGGCGCGCATTGCTGCGATCGCAATGGCGTGCTCATGCGGGTGGTTATGGTGGAACCTGCTTGTCGCAGTCGGTGTGTACCGCAAATGCAGGACGGAGATGGAGGCGCGGGCAAAACCTGCCTAGCACTGCGCTAATAAGTGCGCAGCCTCTCCATATCGCGGATGGTAATGGCCTTGCCATCCACCTCGATCATGCCGCCATCCACCAGTTCATGCAGGATGCGGGAGAAATGCTCCGGCGTCAGGTTCAGTCGCGAGGCCAGCACGGCCTTGCCAACCGGCAGAGTGATGCAGTCGCCATCGGCCAGCTTTTCATCCTTGAGCAGGTAACCGATCACGCGCTGCGCACCGGAACGCAATGAATACGCTTCGACATCGCAAATCAAGCCATGCAGCCTGCGGCTCAAGCCGGCCAGCATCTTGCGCGAGAATCGCGAATCGCGTTCCAGCATGTCGAACACCGCAGCCTTCGATACGTGCAGCAGCAGGCTGTCATCCAGCGCATCGGCCGACACGATGTACGGCTTTTCCATGAACATCAGCGCTTCGCCGAAGCTGTGGCCGGGCCCGACGATTTCCACCACTTTTTCCACGCCACCCGGCGACACGAAAGACAGCTTCACCTGTCCGTAGACGACGGTATGGAAGCCAACACAGGCATCACCGCGCGCGAAGATGCGGGCACCGCGCGCGATCTGCTGCTCCTGCGTCGACAACGCCAACTGGTCAAGCTCGGCAGGTGCAAGATCGCTGAACATGGGGAGCGCAGCCAGGAAATCCTGGATCTTGATTTTCGACTTGCGCGCGGAGACTGACATGGAATGGCTTGTTGTTTTCAATAATGGGAAACAGCATTGCAGGCGTTACGCCAAGGCAGCGCCAATGGCAGCCCAATGTAACAAGCAGTCCCGGCAATTTGTTTGACCTGGATCAATCTTGCCCTTTCCACACTCCTTCGACATCACATTGCAGTTTCATTCAAGACGCAGGCGATGCAACTTTCACAACCATCGCTTTGTCAATCCGTGTTGAATCGTCGAGGAGGCAGGATTGATAGAGCCATCACGGGCGAAGGCGCCCCGCATCACTATCGTCGGCGGCGGCGCCGGCGGTCTCGAACTTGCGGTGCGCTTGGGGAAGAAGCTCGGCAAGCATCACCGCGCTCACGTTACGCTGGTCGATGCGGCGCGCACGCATCTGTGGAAGCCGCTGCTGCATCAGGTGGCCGCAGGCACCCTTGACAGCCATGCCGACGAAATCGAGTATCTTGCGCTGGCCCGTTCCTACCATTTCACGTTTCGGCTCGGCAGGATGGAAGGATTGGATCGAGACAAAAAGGAAATCTATCTCGCACCGACCTATGATGAAGAAGGCCAGGAAGTGCTGCCGCGCCAAGCCATTCCCTACGATACGCTGGTCATCGCAATCGGCAGCCAGACCAACGATTTCGGCACGCCAGGTGTGCATGAGAACACCATCATGCTCGACTCGACGGAAGCTGCGGAACGTTTCCACGAACGGCTTATCAATGCCTGCCTGCGCGCGCAAGCCCGAGGCAAGGCGGCCGGCCAGGGCCGCTTTACGCTTACCATCATCGGCGGCGGCGCCACCGGCGTGGAACTGTCCGCTGAATTGCACACCACGACCAAGATCCTGGCGAGTTACGGCCTGACGAATTTCGATCCCGAGAAAGATTTGAGAATCGTCATCGTCGATGCCGCACCCCGCCTGTTGCAGGCGTTGCCCGAACGGTTGTCGAATGCCGTATCGCACGAATTGGGCGAACTCGACATCGAGATCCACACCAACGAGAAAGTCGTCGAAGTCACCCGGGAAGGCGTGCAGATGGCGAGCGGCAAATTCATCCCGAGCGGTATCGTCGTCTGGGCGGCCGGCATCAAAGTGCCGGATTTCATGCGCGAGCTGGACGGCCTGGAGACGAACCGCATCAACCAGCTGGTCGTGAAACGCACGCTGCAGACCTCGCGCGACCCGGCCATCTTTGCCATGGGCGATTGCGCGGCATGCCCGCAAGGCGAAGGCCGTCCGCTGGTGCCGCCGCGAGCGCAGGCGGCACACCAGCAGGCCACCCTGCTTGCACGGTCTCTCGTGCGCATGATCGATGGAAAACCGTTGTTGGAATACACCTATCGCGATCGGGGTTCGCTGGTGTCATTGGGCGATTACAGCACCGTGGGCAGCCTGATGGGTGCGATCGCGCGCGGCTCGGTGTTCATCGAAGGCACGATCGCGAAATGG
The DNA here is from genome assembly GCA_036384875.1 of Noviherbaspirillum sp. Lineage (GTDB taxonomy): Bacteria > Pseudomonadota > Gammaproteobacteria > Burkholderiales > Burkholderiaceae_D > Noviherbaspirillum. The sequence continues at coordinate 34 of DASVLM010000036.1, read as the reverse complement.
ATGTACTGGGCGCTGCACAAGCAGCACCAGCTCG
>DASVLM010000035.1:0-2540 GCA_036384875.1 Noviherbaspirillum sp. | reverse complement strand
CTGCGCCGATAGCCTTGCTGACCGGCGATCTCGAACGTCTGCTCGATGCCGACGACCCATTCGCGCCGGTTCTCATCGGGCAGGCCCGCTTGCGGCACCTCGCGCCGCACCCTTTGCCCGCTGAGGACCGGGTTGTTCCATAACGGCGCGGCGGCATCGGCGGCATCGCCTTCAACCGCGGCGCGCTGCGCCTGCGCCTGCCGCAACACCGGGTTGGCCTGCTCCGCGGTTCGCCATGCTGCGGCCAGAGTCAGCGGGGCGGCGTTGTTGCCGGCGTCGCCGGCGAAGGAAAATACAGGGAAAAACGCCAGTGCCGCAATGCACACTGGCCAGACAGGGACACGCATCGAATTCTCCGAATGAAACGAACAAGGAAATTCGGCGAGAGGTCGTGCCGCATCACGCGCGATGCGTGAGAGGAAATACGGAAAGACGCTTTCGCCAGCCTAGCTGACGATGCGCCAGTCAGGCCGGATCAGGCCATCGGGAATGTGGGAGTCGAACGGAGGGGAGATCAATGCAACGGGCAATGCGCACGGCACCGACGCGATCGCCGGCACTGCGCTGCAGAGGGACTTGATGGCAGACAAATGATGATAACTGCAATCGCCGTCATGATACTTGTCGCCGCCTTTGTCCTGGCGGCCGGCATCGGATGCCTGATGCTGGTGTTCATGATGGCCGAAATGCTGCGCCGCCTTTCCCTGTTCATGCTGGCAATAGCCGGCCGCCACCGCCCACGACATCTGGAATGGCATGATCACCAGCAAAAGAATCAGGAAAACGCGCTTCATGCGGCGATTATACGTCAGGCAGGCGACGGGCACGATCACGGATCGCCATCGGATCGAAAAGCGAATCGGTCCGGCGTTCCAGGTCCGATCCGCCTGCCGTCATCGACGTGTCAAAAACTGGCAAAGACATGCGGCGAAGCCGACGCGTCGAGATAATACACATTGATCGGCCCTTGCTTGTATCCCGGCATCCCCGGCGCGCCCATCGGCATGCCGGGCACGGACAATCCCTTGATCGGCCGATGTTCATTCACTACGCGCTTGATGTATTGCGCGGGAATCAATCCTTCGAACACATAGCCCTTGATGAGCGTAGTGTGGCAACCTTCCAGCCGTTCCGGCACCGCGTATTTCTGCTTGACCGATGCCATGTCGTTCGTATCAATCAGCTGCACGTCGAAGCCTTGCGTCTTCAGGTAATCAGCGTAGCTGTCACAGCAGCCGCAGTTCGGGTTCCTGTACAGTTTTACGGGCACATTAGCGGCAAGCACAGGCAGTTGCGCGCCGAGCATCAGCGTCACCAGCAAGGTTTTTTTCCAGGAATGCATTGTCGTTCTCCTTGATCATTCATCAGTAAAGTAAAGTACATCGGCATCAGGCTTCATTGCGCGTCGGGTGGGAAAGGCTGATGCCTGCTTTCTTCCCGCTGGAAGCGTCGCTGTTGCGGCGTCCAGAGTGTTTTCAGATAGGTGATGACCGCCCGTATCTCGTTCGGCGACAGCGTGTCCTTGAACGCGGGCATGGTCAGACGGTCGGTCTTGTTGAACGGATCGCGCCAGCCATTGCTGACCAGCCGGTACAGCATCGCGTCCGAATGCTTCCAGGTGTGACCTTGCGCATCATGCGGCGGCGGCGGCATTTCGCCGTTCGCATCGCGCTGCTGCCAGTGCGGTGCGCCCTCGCCTTGCGCACCGTGGCAGGCCGCACAGCGCTGCTGGTAAATGGCGCGGCCGGTATCGAGGCGCATCCGGTCAGGTGCCGGCGAACCGGTGCCTGCCGCATGGGCCAGCGTCGCGATCGCAAACAGCGCGATGGCGGCACCCGGCGAGACGCTACGCACCGGTGCGCTCCCAGGTCTTGCCCTGGTCGGTACTGCGGAAGATCGTGCTGCCGCTGGCCGCGTACAGCGTGCCGGACGGCGCAGCGGTCAATGCCGTGATGGTTCCGGCCGGCGATGCCGCATGCGTCCACTGCTCCCCACCGTCGGTGCTGACGAACAGGCCCTTGCCGGTCGCCGCATAGACGCGGCGCGGCTGCTGCGGATCGTAGGCAACGGCGTGAACCACCTCCTTGAGAGCGCCGGCCGACTGCCAGCCGCAGAAGCAATCCATCGAGCGGCGCACGCCGTTGGACGTCGCCGCGAACAGCCAGCCGGTCTGCATGCTGCCTGGCATATTGGAATGGACGAAACCCGCGACATGGTCATGCGGCCCGTGGTCCATCGCCGTCCAGTGCCCGCCGCCGTCCTGGCTGCGGAAAATGCCGGCGCCGCTCACGTACGCATACACGGTGTCCGCCTGTGTCGCATGCGCGGCAAGCGCGACCACCTTGCGGCTCGGCAGGCCGTCGTTTCGCGCGACCCAATTGCGGCCGCCGTCCTCGCTGCGCAGCACACCGGAGCCGGAGCCGGCGACATAGAGTACGTCCGGGTGCACGGTAGATTCTGCGACCGCGGCAATGCCCTTCATCGTCGTTGGGAGTGCGATCCGCTCCCAGTTTTTCCCGTCATTGCTGCTGCGATAGAGC
>DASVLM010000034.1:0-5219 GCA_036384875.1 Noviherbaspirillum sp. | reverse complement strand
GCACCGTGTAGACCACGCCTTCGCGCCGGGTGATGTTGTGCATCACGGCCTCGGCATCGCGCAGCGCCGGAATCGCTCTTGGCGACGTAAAAGAAGTGACTTCGACCTTGGCATAGCCGCAATCGCTCAAGCGGTTGATGAGCGCTATCTTCGCTTCGGTCTCGATGAATGCGGCTTCGTTCTGGAAGCCGTCGCGGGTGGCAACTTCCTGGATGTAGATACGCTTCTTGTTCATGGTGTGTTCCTGATCAGATGATTCCGCGCTCGCGCCAGGCGGAGCGGGTGGCGGCGTCGAAGCCGAGGTGTTCCAGCACTTCGTCGGTGTGCTGTCCGAGGACGGGAGCCGGATCGCGCACCTCACCCGGCGTTGCGCTCAGCTTCGGCACGATGCCGGGAACCTCTACCGGCGTGCCATCGGGAAGCTGCGCATCGAGAATCATGTCGCGTGCCCGGTAGTGCGGGTCGGAGGCGATGTCGGCGATGTCGTAAATGCGGCCGGCGGGAATGCGCGCTTCGTTGAGTCCTTCCAGCACTTCTTCGAGGCTGCGGCCGCGCGTCCATGCGCCGATGGCGCCGTCGATCCGTTCGACATGGCGGACCCGGCCATCGTTTTGCGCCAGCTCCGGGTCGTCGCGCAAATCGGGGCGACCGATCAGGTCCATCAGCCGTCGGAAGATGCCGTCGCCGTTGCCGGCGATGAGCGCATATTTGCCGTCGGCGCATGGGTAAGCGTTGGTGGGCGCGATGCCCGGCAAGCTGCTACCGGCCGGTTGCCGTACCGTGCCGAATACCGAGTATTCCGGCAACAGGCTTTCCATCATGTTGAAGACGGACTCGTACAGCGCGACGTCGATCATCTGGCCCTGGCCGCCATTCTGGTCGCGATGCCGCAAGGCGAGCAGGATGCCGATCACGCCATGCAGTGCCGACAGCGAATCGCCGATCGATACGCCGACGCGCACCGGGGTGCGTCCCGGTTCGCCGGTGAGGTGACGCAGTCCGCCCATCGCTTCGCCGACTACACCGAAGCCGGGCCGGTCGCGATACGGGCCGGTCTGCCCGTACCCCGACACACGCAACATTACGAGCCGCGGATTCAATGCATGCAGCACGTCCCAGCCCAGCCCCCATCCTTCCATGGTACCGGGGCGGAAGTTCTCGATGAGCACGTCGCTTTCCTTCACCAGCGTGCGAATCACTTCCTGGGCTTCGGGGGACTTGAGGTCGAGCGACAGCGATTTCTTGTTGCGCGATTGAACCGCCCACCACACCGAGGTACCCTCGTGCAGCAGGCGCCACTTGCGCAGCGGATCGCCGGTTCCGGGTGGTTCGATCTTGATGACTTGCGCACCGAATTCGGCGAGCATCTTGGCCGCGAAGGGGCCTGCAATCAGCTGTCCGAGTTCGATGACCCGCAAGCCTTCCAGGGGTTTGGTCATTACCGTCTCCAAGGTGGCTCGTTGTCTTGGAGGGATCTTAGGATTTGACGCAGGCTTTGATAATCAGTGATTCCTCAAGCATCCTTTCCGCGACGGAAAAGGTACGCGGCAATGACTGCTGAAACACCTCGCCTGCATGGCGGCAATTGACAGTGCCACATTCCTCCTCTAGCCTTTCCCGTGAGTTGAGGCAGGTTCCATGCTGCTGCAGCGCACAGCGTGATCGAGCCACCATGCAAAAGCATGCGCCAAGCATTCATAACGTATCGCCAGGCAGGACCTTCGTGATCAATCCCACTCATTTCGATCTTCAGTCGCTGCGCATCTTCCTGCTGGTGGCGCAGACCGGCAGCCTCACCAAGGCAGCAGACAAGTCGCACATGACCTTGTCCGCGCTCAGCAAGCGCATCGCCGAGCTGGAACGCACCGTGGATTGCGCGCTGTTCGTGCGGCTGCCGCGCGGCCTCGAGCTCACGCCGGCGGGGCAGGAGCTGGTGCACCACGCGCGGACCGTGCTGGATAACGTGAATCGCATGGCCGGCGAAATGAGCGACTTTGCGGTCGGCGTGCGCGGCCATGTCCGCATCTGGGCCAACACTTCCTCGATCATCCAGTTCCTGCCGACCGACCTTGCTTCGTTCCTGCGCGAACAGCCGCTCATCCGGATCAGCCTCGAAGAAAAGCTGAGCGAGCAAGTCATTGCCGCCCTTGTCGCCGGCGAAGCCGACCTCGGCATCTTCGCCGACAACGTACCCTCCCAGGGCCTGGAGAAATTCCTGTACCGGCGCGACCGGCTGGTGGTGCTGGTGCCGCCGGACCATCCCTTGGCGTCGGCAACGGAAATCAGCTTTGTGGAGACGCTGGGCTACGACTTCGTCGGCCTCAACCAGGGCAGTTCGCTCTTGCAGCGATTGATCGATGCGTCGGTGTCTTTGGAAAAGCCGCTGCGCCTGCGCATACAAGTGGCAAGCTTCGATGCGATCTGCCGCATGATCGAAGCGGGGCTCGGCATAGGCGTGCTGCCGGAAGGCGCGGTGCGCGCGGAAAACCTCGGTGCCGGGCTGCGTGCAATTCGTCTGACGGATTCATGGGCGTCCCGCACGCTGTGGCTCGGCGTCAAATCGGAAGCTGCCTTGCTTCCGGAAGCGAGCAAGCTGCTTGGGCACTTGCGCCAGGCGGAATCAAGCTAAGTTGGCATTACCGGCGCTTGGCCGTGATGCAACCCGTTGCGCTTTATGATTTTGGAAAGGGCGCTTGAACAAACGGAAATTCCTTTCCGCAATCGCATCCGCCATGATGGGGCAATCGATATTCATGCCGGAATGCCAAGGCCACATGTGGCCGCATATCCGGTTGAGCTTGGGAGAAACAGATGCCAGATTCACAGAAGCGACAAGCCTTGCGAGTGCTCGTCGCCCCCGATTCCTTCAAGGGCTGCCTGGAAGCCGCCGAGGTGGCCGCACGCATTGCATCGGGCATTCGCGCGGCGATACCCAGAAGCCTGGTGACCGAAGCGCCGATCGCGGATGGCGGCGAAGGCACTGCAAGTGCCATCGCCCGCGGTCTGGGAGGAGCATGGCATCACGTTACCGTACTGGACGCCAATCGGAATTCCATCCAGCTTCCATTTGCCGTATGCAAAAGCGCCGAACTGGGCGCGTTCGCCGTCTTCGACGTGGCTGAAATCATCGGCTTGCCGGATGTAGTGTTGCCGGCCGGAGTACGTACGACAAAGGGAATCGGGCAGGCCGTTCGCGCGATCGCGAAGCAGGGCTTCAAAACAATCGCGTTAGGCTTGGGCGGCTCTTCCACCAACGATGGCGGCGCCGGCATGCTGGCCGAACTGGCATTTGAATTCCTTGATGCGACGGGCGCTGCAATCGATCCGGTGTTCGACAACCTTGCCCAGGTTCACAGCATCGAATGGCGCGTCGATTCCGGCTGGCTGACGGATATCCGATTGATCGGCTTGACCGATGTCGCCAGCCCGCTGGCCGGTCCAACCGGCGCCAGCATGATCTTTGGCGGCCAGAAAGGATTCCGCGACCTGGAACAGGCAGATGCCGTCCTTGCACAATTCGGAAAGCAATGTTCTGCCATGCTGGGGCGCGATCTTTCTTGCATCGAAGGCGCCGGTGCCGCCGGCGGATTGGGATTTGCCGTCTGCGCACTCGGCGGCACGTTGCAACCCGGCGCAAGCTTCATCCTGGACGCCTTGCAATTACGCCACGAGGCAAGCAATTTTGACTGGGTCATTACGGGAGAAGGGCGCTCGGACAGGCAAACCCTGCTGGGAAAAGGGCCGGCGATCGTCGCACAACTGGCGCGGCAAGCAGGCATCCCGGTGACGCTCCTGTCCGGCGCAATCGACCTCGATCCGGCACTCGACGCCGCCTTTGACGGATGTTTTTCCATACAGCCCGGCCCGGTCAGCATGGAGTACGCAATGAACCATGCAGGCGAATTACTGGAGCGGGCAGGAAAGCAAGTGGCGGCGTTATTTGCAAAAGCGATGCAGGGAAAAATCCCCGAAGCGCTCAATCAAGCCAAGGCCTGCTTGGCCGCCTCTTCCGGCGACAATCCGTCGTAGAACATATCGGTGAACCATTCGACGTTTTCCTCGATATGCTCCTGCGCCTCTGCAAGCGTGGCGCCGCCTTTGACAAGAAATCCTTCGACCTCGGTGCACCACTGGATCAGTGCTTCTGTTTCCGGGTCGAGCTTTTCTTTCTTCGCCATCATGCTTCCTTTCGTTCCAACTTGTTGATTGCTGTGACCGCGTTCACAGCGGCGCGGTTGTCCTGATCACGGTAACACGACTGATGAGGAATTCGCCATCGACGACGATTCGAAACGGAACGCCCACCACATTGAATCCCGGACCACCGTCATCGAGCCAGCGCTGGGCCATGGGGTCGAAGTCCTGGGGCTTCATGCGAAGCATCTGCGCACTTATCACAAACTGCGCGCCGGGTTTCTGTTTTCTTACCACATCGTCAATTGAAGCCATGCCAATCTTTTCCTTTCAAGACCGGTCATCATAAGACAGTTTTCCTGCGTGGCAGTTGTTCGTTCCGGGAAAATGCTTGCATGCGCATTTGCAACCTGTCGCACGATTGAAACTCCAGCTGCCGATGCGGCTGCCATATCCAGTATCATGTGCGTCCTTCTTTTATTGAGGACTTCCCATGCTGCCGGCTTGCGGTGTCGATTTCGGCACATCCAATTCCACAGTAGGCTGGTGCCGGCCAGGACAATCGAGCCTGCTGGCACTGGAAGATGGCAAAGCAACCTTGCCGTCGGTGGTGTTCTTCAACGCCGACGATGATGCGGTGACCTACGGACGCCAGGCGCTTGCCGATTACCTGGAGGGCTACGAGGGCAGGTTGATGCGTTCCCTCAAAAGCCTGCTCGGCACCAACCTGATCGACGGCCAGACCGAAGTGCAGGGGCGTGCACTTCCATACCGCGACCTGCTCACGTGCTTTATTCGCGAACTCAAGCGTCGCGCCGAGCAAAACGCTGGACAAGCTTTCTCGCAAGCCGTGTTCGGACGTCCGGTCCATTTCGTTGACGACGATGACACCGCGGACAAGCGTGCACAGGGCACCCTGGAACAGATCGCCCATGCAGTCGGATTTCGCGACGTGCTTTTCCAGTACGAACCGATCGCCGCTGCATTCGATTACGAATCCGGCATCCAGCGCGAAGAACTGGTGCTCGTTGTGGACGTCGGCGGCGGCACCTCGGACTTCACGCTGGTGCGCCTGTCGCCGGAGC
>DASVLM010000033.1:0-4341 GCA_036384875.1 Noviherbaspirillum sp. | reverse complement strand
AGTACAACCCCTCGATGCACATGGCGGGCGCGATTGGCCGCTTCATCCAGGGCGGTCTGACCTACAGCTTCTGATAGCTGGTAACAAAAATAGCAGTACAGGCAATACTTGCTGGGCACTCTTCGGGGTGCCCAGTTTTGTTTTCGATGTTGTCAACGCCTTTTGCCGCAAGACCATTTTATTGGCGGGCAGTTCGCGTGACACTGTTCGTCCGGCATGGCGGTGTATCATGCCAACAGTTCGCGGTTATCGACCGCGGCAATAATGGCATTCATGTTCCAGAGACAAATATTCGCTGAGCCGCTGAATGCGTATTTCACTCGTAGAAGGAGACCCTAATGAAATTTCTGCTGTCCGCGCTCGCATTGAGCGTACTGGCCGCGTCCGCGCACGCCGACGACGCCCCTTGCAAGCAGCCCGTGATCCCGAACCGTCAGGCTTCCGATCAGGTGATCAAGTTGTTCAACAAGCGCTTCGACGCCTACAAGGTGTGCGTGAAGAAATATGTCGATGGACAGCGCTCCTTGGTCGACAGCGAGAAAGACAAAGACCCCGAGAAAGCCCGGCGCGACAACGATGCGGCGGAAGCGGTGATCAAGGAATACAACGCCTTCAATGAGGAAGCGATGAAGGCTTTCCCGCCGCCGGAAGACGACGACAAGAAGTAAGCTTGCAACCGGGCAGGCAAAAAATGCCCGGCCGCCTATCCTGCGGCCGGGCATTTTTTGCGCCCGCGGATTTCGTCTGCTAAAGCAGCGGAAAGATCAGGCAGGTGGTGCTCGCATGAGCATAGAGCTTGCCCTCCGCGTCGAAGATCCGCCCTTCGGCGGTGCCGACACGGTTCCCCACCTGAATTACCTTGCCCTCGGCTCGCACCGGGCCGATTTTGTCGTTCAGGGCGCGGATCAGGTTGACCTTGATTTCCAGCGTGGTGTAACCCGTCCCCTTGGGCAGCATGGTCTGGATTGCGCAACCGACGGCCGAATCGAGTAGGGTGCAGAAATAGCCCCCGTGCACACTGCCAAGTGGATTGTAATGCTGCGGCCCTGGTGTGCCTTGGAACACCATGCGGCCGGCTTCCGCTTCAATCGGCACGAAGTCCATCGTGTGGCCGATGGGGGCGGAAGGGAGTTCTCCATCATGGATGCGCTGCAGGAATTCCAACCCACTGGAGTGCTTCAATTGTTCCAATGTCGCGACGCCTGCCGGCGCCAGTCGCGCGCGCACCGCTCTCTCCTGGGCGATCCACTGCGCCAGTATGGCCTCCTTTGTTACTTGATCTGCCATCCTTATCTCCATTAAGTTGCATCGTGCAATTCACGATGGTGCATTATAGGCATAAAAGTACGATCGTGCTAAATGTGAAAAATGTCGCGACAATATGGCAATTTTGTCATTAACTCGTCACGAAATTCCTCTACGCTTCTTCGCTGTGATACTGGGTGTTGAATCGGGAGGCGCCATGTCTGGATTATCGAGTAACAAGGGAGTATGCCTTGGCCTGATATTGGCGGGCGTGGGCTTGAGCAGCGTGGCCATGTTTCTGCATCCGATGAGTCCAGAGGACTTCCTCAGTCTCTCGCTTTCCGATCCGCTACAAACTGTGGCCGGCCTCTATGGCCGCGTTCCCGCGTCGCTATTCTGGAGCGGCGTCCTGGTCGGCATGAGCGGCCTGCCAGGGTTTGCCGTGCGCTTTGCCGTCGCCTTACGCCGTAGCCTCCATCTCGATTCCCGGCATCGTTTGCCGGCGCATTGATTACTCCTCGAGCGCATGAGTTCTTGTGCGCGTCAACCACCTCTGCAAGCCCAAGATGTGATATTTGTAAAATATCCAAAACGCATTGTTAATTTTTTTAAAGTTGGTATAATTTTAACTTAAATTAATTTAATGGCAACAATCAAAAAGCATGTAACTTTTTTGCTTTTGCCCTGCCTAATTCGCAATTCGTTCGCCTCACTTTTCCAGTTTCTTATGTGCAAGCCTTTGTGGTCTGGCTCAGAAATTGCTAAATACGAAGTAAAAAGTAATAAATTGTCTATTTTTGTGCAAAATGTTATCAAAAAGTTAATAAAATGCAAGGTGGCTTGCTTTGCCCCAAGGAGAGGTAGTTGTCGCCGGGGAGGTATGCCGGCATTGCCATTGGCGCATTTCGGCGCGTAATGACAGTTGCTTTTATGACCTGCTCTTTTTTCAAACAGGTGCAAAACAGTGAAAGTTTCTTACAATCGCATTCGTCGCACCCTCATGGGACAAGCCTTACTCGCGGCAAGTTTGTGCGCGTCGATGGCGGCGCATGCCGACCCGTTCGGATCGTTCCATCCTTATCTGGGGGCAGGCATTTCCTACGATGCCAACCTGCTGGGCTTTTCCAACGACGCCCAGGCACAACAAGTTCTCGGCAATACCAACAAGGGCGATTGGTCGCACTTTGAGCAGGTCGGGCTCGGCTTCGACGACCAGATCGGCTTGCAGCATTTGGTTGGCGACATTAATGAGATCAAGGATCAGTACGATCGCTTCACGGGGCTCGACTATCACGCCTTGACCGCGAGCGGCACCTGGAACTGGGCGCTCGGCACGCACGTAGGCGGCATTCTCTCGGCCGGCTATTCGCAAAGCCTTGCCCCATATACCTTCCTGCACGTGCCGGACCTGAACCTGCGCACGCAAAAGCAGGGCCAGGCAAGCGTGTTCTGGCTGTTCCATCCGAGCTGGCGTATCGACGCCGGCGTGACCGCAGTGCAGACCAATTACAACCTGGCGATCGAAAATCCGAACGACCGCAACGAATACCGCGCCAACGTCGGGCTGGATTACCTTGCGGCGGACGGCAATACGACCGGCGTGCAATTTGTGGAGACGCGCGGCTATTTCCAGTACCCGCAGACTTATGGCCTGATCGGCATCGTCAACAATTATTCGCAGGACGAGGTCGATGCCAAACTGGATTGGCATTTGACGGGAAAGACGCGGCTGCAATTTGTCGGCGGCTACGTCAAACGCAAATACGACATTCTGACCGACCAGAATTACAAGGGCATCAACGGCCGCGCCATTGTCGACTGGAGCATCACGGGCAAGACCTCGCTCAATGTGCAGGTGTGGCACGAGATCGGCGCGATCGACAACTTGACCGTGGTGTATTCGATCAACCGCGGCGTGAGCGTGGGGCCGAGCTGGAGCATCTCGGACAAATTGCGCTGGGATTGGTCGCTCCAGAGCCAGCAATTGCAGTTCGCCCAGACGGACTCGCTGTTCGGTTCTCCGACAGACGGTGTGACCTACCACCAGCGCAACCTGCGCACCACCTTGACCTATATGGCGACGCCGAAATGGCAATTCCAGACGACGTTGTACGGGCTGTGGCAAACCACCAGCGATCATTCCAATGACTTCAACGGCAGCGGCTTCCAGCTCAGCACACGGTATCAATTCTGAGGTGAATCATGACCGATAACGATATTCCGCTCATGGCGTTTTTCAAGCGCATGGTCGACCCCATGATCATGCTCGGTTCGCTTTACATGATCCTGGTGGCGCAGCAGGAGCGGTTCAACGGGCATTACCTGTTGTTGATGATTATCGCGTTCTTTGTCGGTACCTATGTCTACGAGCAAATCGACACGCACCGCACGTTGCGTAGCGGCCGCATCTGGGCCTATACGCGGGACATTCTGCTGGGCTGGGGCGTGATCGTCGCGGTGTTGATGCTGATCGGCCATGCCACCGGGTTGTCGGACGAGTATTCGCGCCGTTCGCTCCTGATCTGGTTCGGCGTCGCGCCGGTGGCCCTGCTGTTTTCCCACCTGGCGGCGCATCGCTTGGCGGTCACGCGCAGCCATGCCGGGGAAGTGCGCAGCGCGCTGATCATCGGTGCCAACGAGCCGGCTGTGAGGGTGGCGCAGCGCATTCGCTCCAATCCTTACTTCTATATAGATCTGCGCGGCTATTTCGACGACCGTGCAGAAGCCCGCCGCGCCCGGATGGGAGACTCCTACCTGGGACGGTTGGCCGACCTTGTGCCCTATGTGCGCCAGCACAATATCAAGCTGCTGTTCATCAGCATGCCGATCTCGGCCCAGCCGCGCATCCTCTCCCTGCTCGAGGAGCTGCAGGATACGACAGCCTCGATCTACTTCGTACCCGATATCTACACGTTTGAGTTGATGCAGGCGCGGCTCGACCATATCGGCGGTGTGCCCGTGGTCGGTATTTGTGAGACGCCGTTCACCGGCATCAATGGCGTGATCAAGCGCGCCAGCGACATCGTGTTGTCCTTATGTATTCTTTTCATGCTGATCCCCGTGCTGGCGGTGGTGGCGATAGGGGTGAAGCTGTCT
>DASVLM010000032.1:0-1816 GCA_036384875.1 Noviherbaspirillum sp. | reverse complement strand
AACCCAAACTCATCTGAGTATCCCAGATACGGCGGTCGCGGGATTTCTATTTGCGTTCGATGGAAGGATTTCGCAACTTTCCTTCAGGACATGGGAGAGAGGCCATCCGGGACGACCCTTGACCGGATCGACAATGACGGGGATTACGAACCACAAAATTGCCGATGGGCCATCAAACGCGTTCAGTCCGAAAACACGTCTCAGGTTATTCTGGTCGCGGTCGGCGGCGTGATCATGTCCTTCAGCGAGGCTTCAAGGCGGTTGGGGCGCAGCCCGAGCACGTTGCATGAGATGATGGTTAAGCTTGGATGCACTCATCAAGAAATTGTCTGCCGTTATGAGATGAGCCGTCTCAATGCCTCTGTTTCGGATGACCGAAAGCCATGATATGTCATGGCCGGGCTTTCGAATGGGGTTGGGGATGAAGTGGGTGGCGGTGGTTTGCGGGGTGGCGTTGAACGGATGCTCTGGCACCAACTATTTTCCTCAACCGCCATATAACCCTGAAGCAAAAAGGGCGGACATCATTTCACTTCAGAAACGGAATTGCTCCGATTATGGATTCAAAGCCGGGACCGAAGCTTTCGCTACGTGCATGCAGAACGGTATCAACGCTAGGAACCAAGCCGAACAAATGGCCTTGAACCAACAAGCCCAAGCGAGTGCCGCGTTCGCAGCTACCATGATGCGGCAACAGCCTGTCTATTTGCCGCCAATGCAAACGATGCCGGTCAACGGGCCGAGGAATTGCATCAGCAATACTCTCGGCAATTCCATCTACACGAATTGCTATTGATGAGCCGCTCCGACCTTTTCTTCATCGTCATGTCTGCCGTAATCGTCGGCGGCTCACTCCTCGCCATCAGCATCGCTGCGATAGTGCGATACTCCAGGCATGAAGAAGCCGGGAACAGAAGCTATCCAAAAGCAATGCCCGACCTCACCCTTGTTCTTCTGGCATTCGCAGTGGCCGGTTACGGAATGTGGCGTGCCGGCATATTCGGTGCGGTGAACTAGCGCCCCATCAGCTGGTTAGCGGCTTCTGCCCCCTGGGGGACAAGCGCCCCCGATGCCGCCCGCGTGAGATAGCGGTTCTTCGGCTTCGCCTGCCGCGTCAGCATATTGTCGTAGGGCAACGTGACGATGCGCTTGAACTCCTCGGGCGATGACAGCGCGCGGGCCATCAGCTCGTTCCGGGCTAAATCACGCTGGCGCAATGCAAACTGGCCTGCCGCTTTTCCTACACCAATGCCAGCCCCTAGCGCGGCTCCCGGCAAGCCGCCGAGATACGCTCCTAGGCTCGTGGTCGCCAAGGGCGTCAATCGCAAGGGCGATTCCACCTCACGCACGTCTGTCAGCCTGTTCACAGCCTCTCGGGGTGCCGTCTGCGAACCCGCGAACAACCGAGCATTCGTCTCGGCAATTTTCCGCTCGTCTTCCAACACACTGGCAAGCCTGTCCGTCTCCTTCTTGCCGAGAAGGGCAGTCAGGCGTTCGCGATTGAATCCCACTTCCGGGAGTGCCGCACCCTTGGCCGCAGCGGAGCGCACCGAATTAATCTGGTTGTCAATGGCAATGCGAGCACCCTGACGCGCCGCTTCCTTTTCGGCATCAGACGCGTTATCCATCCACTTGCGCCAGAACTCCGGGCGATCCTCAATGCCGGCCGATCCCGTACGGTTACGAAGAATATCAACGCCTCGATTGAATGCGTCTCCTACCGGATCGGAATACTGAGCGGTGAGACTGTCAACGATGGTCTTGGCCTTTTCCGGGCCGACGATGGCAGCCAGCTTCTTCCGGTTAGCTTGTGTCG
>DASVLM010000031.1:0-3858 GCA_036384875.1 Noviherbaspirillum sp. | reverse complement strand
CGGCAGCAGTACCGTTTCCTCATCGGCCACGTGATGCATGACCACGCGCATCAGGCGCATGAAGGTGTCGTCATAGCCGCGGTCCGTCGGTTCCATGCTGCGCATTTGTGCAATCAGCTGGCGCATCTCTTCATGCTCCGGCACGTTCTTCTCGTCAACCACGCTGTCCATCCCGACACCGCGCATTGCGGGGTAGAAAATCTCGTCTTCCAGTTGCGCATGGATCTCCAGCGCATCGCAGGCCGACTTCACGAGTGCTTCCTTGGTACCGGGACTTGTATCTATTTCATACTGATGAAAAGTCGCCATCACATGGGTATGGTCCATGCGGATCATGTTGGTAATCGTCGGCGACAGCTTTGCGAGTGCATCCATGGCGTTTCCTCTTTTTCGGCATGTTTCGGGATGCGATGAAGTGCAAAGTCCGTGCCGGAGCGGAGCCGCGATGCGCGATAATGGCGGTTTGTGCCGCAAGGCATGCATCGTTTATCCGAGGACTCCATGAACAAGCCCGCCCGTACCCTGACCTTCAAGTGCAAGAAGTGTTCGAAGCCCGTTACCCTGTATTTGCAGAAAGTTTCCGCCTGTTCGCACATCGTGCCTTACCAGGGCATCTGCAAATGCGGTGAGGTGATGCGGCATGCCACGGGGCAGAAAGACATCGTGGAAGAGTTCCTGGCATCGCCGGACGGCAGCTGGTCGCATCATCACCATCATCACTGACCGCCGCCGTTCCGGAAAGCGGGAATGCAGAATGCGCTTTTGCGGCGCTTGCCATGGGATAAAATCGGCAGGCAACTTCCTGCCCGCCGATGACCGACAGCAGACGACCCCATGTTCACCGTCTTCCAGATTTTCCGACAGAGCACCTACTATCCGCGCATTCGCTTCGCGCTGATCCTGATCCTGCTGGTGCATGTCGTCGGCATGGCAGGCTACCAGGTGGTCAGCGCCGGCAAGGCCTCGCTGATCGACGGCCTGTACATGACCTTCATCACCGTCACCACCATCGGTTACGGCGAGATCATCGACATGACGGGCAACCCGGCCGGCCGCATCTTTACCATGCTGGTCGCCTTCGCCGGTATCGGCACCTGGACCTACCTGTTCTCCACCATCACCGCCTTCACGCTCGAAACCAATCTCAATCATGCTTACAGGAGACTGCGCATGGAACGCAAGATCGCCACGCTGAGCGGACATTACATCGTCTGCGGCATCGGCCGCGTGGGCAGCTACATCGCCGACGAACTGCTCAAGACCGAACGTGAGTTCGTCGTTATCGATGTCAATGAAGCGACGATCAATACCCATTGCGAACGCACCGGCCACCAGCTCTACCTGCTCGGTGACGGTTCGGACGACGACATGCTGCTGCGCGCCGGCGTCAAGCGCTGCAAGGGCGTGTTCGCGGTCAGCGGCGACGACAGCAAGAACCTGGTGGTGAGCCTGTCGGCGCGCCAGCTGAACCCGTCCGCGCGCATCGTCGCCCGCGTGCACGACCCGCGCAATGCCGACAAGACCCGCCGTGCCGGCGCCGATGAAATCGTGTCGCCCGACTTCACCGGCGGCATGCGCCTGGCATCGGCCATGCTGCGCCCGCATGCGGTCAACTTCATGGACATCATGCTGCGCACCGACAACAACCTGCGGGTGGAGGAAGTTGTGGTGCCGGACCGCTTCGTCGCGCACAGCATTGCGTCGCTCGGCAAGAGCCATGACTGGCTGCTGGTGGCGGTGCGTTGCGGGGAAATCTGGCATTTCAATCCGGCACCGGATTTCCGTATCGAAGCAGGCAATGCCTTGATCGCTATCGTCAGCCCGGACGGCAGGCGCGCGCTGGAATCTGCCGTCGGCGCCACGGTCAAACATCAGGGCGAAACACTGATCTGATTCCATGACGGACCCGCACGACTTGCAACGTTTTCTCGATGCGCAAGCACCGGTGTATGCCACGGTGTGCGAGGAGTTGCGCGCGGGCCGCAAGCGCAGTCACTGGATGTGGTACATCTTTCCGCAGTTGCAAGGACTGGGTACCAGCCCGATGGCGCAACGTTATGCGATTGCGTCGCTGGATGAAGCGCAAGCGTATCTCGCGCATCCTGTGCTTGGCGCTCGCCTGCGGGAATGCGCGTCGCTCGTTGCCGGCATGGAAGGCCGTTCCATCGAGAATATTTTCGGCTATCCGGACGACATGAAATTCCGTTCGTGCATGACGCTGTTTTCCCGTGCGGCGCCGGGTGAAGCCGTCTTCGCAGATTGCCTGCAGAAATACTTTGGCGGCGAACCCGACAGGTTGACGCTCGACAGCCTTCCGTGCGCCTGATTCCCGCTTGCGGCAACAAGCCGCTTGCCATTTGATCCATCTCCAATCCTTCCCGCCTTTGCCGAACGGATGGACTGCCATGCAGACACAGGAAGGTGTGTTTCAAGGTTAAGGAGAATCGGATGAACACGACTCATCAAGACGTCTGGACGCGCATCGAAGGCGCTTACCAGCAATGGGACGCCGATGGCGCGGAGCTGATGGCGATCGACGCGCTGCCGGAAAAGCTGCCCGATATCGAGGTCGAGCTGATCGGCGAAACGCTGGTTGAAGCGATCGCTGAAAGCCGGATCGAGGCATCGGAGGAACTGGCTTCCTTCAGGCCGCTCATCGGGCATTGAAGGCGGACACGGAAGGCCTGCGTTCCGCCAAGCCCCTTCGCCGCCGGCAGTTCAGCAGCCGGCGCCGTTCCATTCCGCGACGAACACGTCGCGAAAGCCATGCAGCCAGGCGAGGCGCGCTTCTGCCAGTGCGCGTCCTGCCTCCGTCTGCATGGTGGCGGGCAGCTTTTCGAGCTTGCAGCTGATGTGGTCGAGCGCGTAGGTACGGTCGTCAGATTCGCGCTCACGTGCGAGCGGATCGGAAGGGTGGGCGAGAGCAGATCCCATGCGGCCGGCGATGTAGAACATGCGCGCCAGTCCGACCGCGCCCAATGCATCGAGGCGGTCGGCGTCCTGCACGATTTTCGCCTCGATGGTTTGTGGCGCAATGCCGCCCGAGTAGCTGTGCGCCTCAATCGCGTGGGCGACCGACTGCAGTTTTTCTTCGGGAAATTGTTCGGTGCGCAATGCCGTCGTGGCCAGTTCGGCGGCGCGGCGCGAAGCCTGTTCGCGCTCGGGATGATTCTTGGGCAAATTCACGACGTCGTGCAGGTAGCAGGCTGCCAGCACGACCAATGCATCCGCTTGCGGCGTTGCCTCCAGCAACCCGGACGCGTTGCGCCAGACGCGATGCAAATGGCTCATGTCGTGCGCGCCGTCATCGCCGGCATGGGATGAAGCGATGGCGGCAAGGCGGGTTTGCCAGGCAGTGAAGTCGAGCGAGTTGATGTGGTGCATGCGTGTCCTCCGGGAGCACGCATTCTACCTGCGGCCGCTTTCTACGAGTTCAGGTCACCGGCGCCGGATTGAAGAGCGTCAGCGCATTGGCCAGCTTCCAGCGCTCGGCCCAGGTCTTCCTGCCGCTGGCCACATCGAGCATCAATTGGAAGATTTCCTCGCCAAGCTGTTCGATGCTGACTTCGCCGTCGGCGATGCGGCCTGCGTTCACGTCCATCAGGTCGTGCCAGCGGCGCGCGAGGTCGGAGCGCGTGGCGACCTTGATCACCGGGCACTCTGCCAAGCCGTACGGCGTGCCGCGGCCGGTGGTGAAGATGTGCAGGTTCATGCCGGCGGCCAGCTGCAGCGTGCCGCAGATGAAATCGGAGGCCGGCGTGGCGGCATAGATGAGGCCGCGCGGCAGGTTCTTGTCGCGCACGTTCTCGCCCGGCGACAGCACGCCGACGATGGGCGACGAGCCCGACTTCACGATCG
>DASVLM010000030.1:0-5225 GCA_036384875.1 Noviherbaspirillum sp. | reverse complement strand
ATTTCGGTGTTGATGTTTTCGCAGGCTTTGAGGACGCCCTTGCCGAGGAAGCGGCTCTTGTCGCCGTCGCGCAGCTCGATGGCTTCGCGCGAGCCGGTGGACGCGCCCGACGGCACGGCCGCACGGCCCATGACGCCGGATTCCAGCAGCACGTCGCATTCCACGGTGGGGTTGCCGCGCGAGTCGATTACTTCGCGGCCGATGATGTCAACGATGGCACTCATGCAATTCTCCCAATCAAGAAAAATTCGGTTGGCACGCCGGGCGCGCCGGATTCAATACCTGCACAATGCGCAGAGTCGCGCTGTGTCAGGAAAAATCGTTTTCGAGGAAACCCGCTTTTTTCACGGCACGATCGAGGTCGACCAGCGTGGCAAGCAGTTCCTTGATGCGCAGCATCGGTACCGCATTCGGTCCGTCCGACTTGGCTTCAGCCGGATTCGGATGGGTTTCCATGAACAGGCCGGAAATGCCGACGGCTACCGCAGCGCGCGCCAGTACCGGGACGAACTCCCGCTGGCCGCCCGACGAGGTGCCTTGCCCGCCGGGCAGTTGCACCGAGTGCGTCGCATCAAACACGACCGGGCAACCGGTTTCGCGCATGATGGCAAGCGAACGCATGTCGGAAACGAGGTTGTTGTAGCCGAACGAAACGCCGCGTTCGCAGGCCATGAATTTATCCTGCTCCAGACCGACTTCCTTGGCTGCGGCACGCGCCTTGTCGATGACATTCTTCATGTCATGCGGTGCCAGGAACTGGCCTTTCTTGATGTTGACCGGCTTGCCCGATTGCGCACAGGCGCGGATGAAATCCGTCTGGCGGCAGAGAAAGGCTGGCGTCTGCAGCACGTCGACCACTTCTGCCACCGGCTTGATCTCGTCGATCTCGTGGATATCGGTCAGCACCGGCACACCGATCTGCTTCTTCACTTCGGCCAGAATCTGGAGCCCCTTCTCCATGCCCAGTCCGCGAAAGGACGAACCGGACGAGCGGTTCGCCTTGTCGAAGGACGACTTGTAGATGAAGGGAATGCCGAGTTCGGTCGTGACCTGCTTGAGGTAACCGGCCGTATCGAGCGCAAGCTGCTGCGACTCGATCACGCAGGGGCCGGCGATCAGGAAGAACGGCTTGTCCAGCCCGGCTTCGAAACCGCAGAGCTTCATGCCGCCTTCCTCTCGGACGCGGCCTTCTTGTGCGCAAGCGCAGCCTTGATGAACGAGATGAACAGCGGATGTCCGTCGCGCGGCGTCGATTTGAACTCAGGGTGGTACTGCACGCCGACAAACCACGGATGGGCATTCTCGCCGGTGCGCGGCATTTCCATGATCTCGCACAGGCTTTCGGTCGGGGTACGTGCAGATACAACCAGGCCGGCTTCTTCGACACGGCCGAGGTAATGATTGTTGGCTTCGTAGCGATGACGATGGCGTTCGGTCACCTTGTCGCCATAGATTTCAGCGGCGATAGTGCCCGGCTTGACCGCGCAAGTCTGCGCGCCGAGGCGCATGGTGCCGCCGAGGTCGGAATTCGCATCGCGCTTCTCGACCTTGCCGTCGTGGTTCTGCCATTCCGTGATCAACGCAACGACCGGATGCTGAGTATCAGGATCGAACTCGGTCGAGTTGGCATTGGCCAGGCCGGCCTTGTGGCGGGCAAACTCGATCAGCGCCACTTGCATGCCGAGGCAGATGCCGAGATACGGCACCTTGCTTTCCCGCGCAAAGCGAGCTGCAGCGATCTTGCCTTCCACGCCGCGCTTGCCGAAGCCGCCGGGAACGAGGATGGCATCGTATTTCTCGAGATTGGCGATGCCGTTCGCTTCGATTTCTTCGGAGTCGATGTATTCGATGTTCACACGCGACTCGGTATGGATGCCGGCGTGACGCAGCGCTTCGGTGAGCGACTTGTAGGACTCGGTCAGGTCGACATACTTGCCAACCATGCCGATCGTCACTTCCGCCTTCGGATGCTCCAGCGCATACACCAGCTTGTTCCAGACGGACAGGTCAGCAGGCTTCGGCGACAGGCCGAGCTTCTCGCAGATGATGCGGTCCAGGCCCTGGTCGTGCAGCATTTGCGGAATCTTGTAAATCGTATCCGCGTCCCACACCGAGATCACTGCATCTTCGCGCACATTCGAAAACAGGGAAATCTTGGCGCGCTCGTCGTCGGGAATGCGGCGGTCGGCACGGCACAGCAGCGCATCGGGCGAAATACCGATCTCGCGCAGTTTTTGTACGCTGTGCTGGGTCGGCTTGGTCTTCAATTCGCCTGCGGAAGGAATGTAGGGCACCAGCGTCAGGTGCACGAACGCCGTTTCGTTCCGGCCTGCGCGCAGGCTCAATTGGCGAGCCGCTTCCAGGAAAGGCAACGACTCGATGTCGCCCACCGTGCCGCCGATTTCCACCAGCGCAACATCGAAACCTTCGGCGCCGCGGTGAATGAAATCCTGTATCTCGTTGGTGATGTGCGGAATGACCTGCACGGTTTTGCCGAGGTATTCGCCGCGACGTTCCTTGCGGATCACCGACTCATAGATCTGGCCGGTCGTGAAGTTGTTGACCTTCTTCATCTTGGCGGTGATGAAGCGCTCGTAGTGGCCGAGGTCAAGATCGGTTTCTGCGCCGTCGTCGGTGACGAACACTTCGCCGTGCTGGAATGGGCTCATCGTGCCCGGATCCACGTTGATGTAGGGATCCAGCTTGATGAGAGTGACTTTGAGGCCGCGCGATTCGAGAATCGCAGCAAGGGACGCGGCGGCAATCCCTTTACCGAGGGAAGACACGACGCCGCCAGTGACAAATACAAACTTGGTCATTGGTGAATGTGCCGGACGGCACTTGCGGGAAATTCAAATTATACCGCAAACCAGGCCGGCCAATTCCCGTTTTCCATTGTTGCACGTCACGGGTATTTGCCAACTTGTCATCGAATCAGCTGCCGTATCATTCCGTCGATAGCTTCGGCCGCGACCGCCGGCGACTCCATCGGAAACAGATGCCCACCCGGCACCATCTTGATGTGGCGTCCCACCAGTTTCCTGGTTGCTTTCAGCCCGGCCTGCCGGCACTCCACCGAATCGATGCCGCCGATGAATCCGACCGGCACGGGAAAACGCCTGCTTACCAGGCGGCCGATATGGTGCGGCAGTGTGCGATAGACCGCCGTCTCCGTTTCGCGAGTGAAACGCAGGGTCACGCCTTCCGGATGCGGATCGAGACCATGCTTCAAATAATCCTGCAACACTTCCCGCGGCCAGATAGCGAACATCGGCTTGGAGGCGTAATGCGAAAACGCCGCTTCTGCATCCGGCCACAGGTTGCGGCGCTTCGCCGAAAACCTGGCCGGGGAAAATCGCTCATCGATGTCCAATGCTTTCGCAACAGCCAGCAATCCGGCCCGCCAGCCCGCCACCACCGGCGCATCGAGCAGCACGACGCAGCGAACCAGTTCCGGATGTGCCTTCGCCACCATCAGCGAGAGCATGCCGCCCATCGAATGCCCGGCCAGGATCACCGGCTCGCTGTAGTTCGACCGCAATTCATCCGCCAGCTCGCGTGCAAGTTCCGCCCAACCGTTTTGCACGGGATATGCCGGGTTGTGGGCGTGCATGGATAATGCGCGGACATCGTAATGCCGCTGCAGATGCTGGAACAACACGCGGTAAGTCCCGGCGGGATAGCTGTTGGCATGGACGAAATGCAGGATAGGCTTGCTCATGAGCGGCAATCGACGTGGATATCCGGCGATTGTAATTCCGGCCGTTTGCCGGATGAAAAGAGGATCTCCACTAATTTTCAGGAATCAGCGCAGATACCAATAGCGCGCGTGTTCCTTGCGGAATTCGCTTTCAGACAACTCCTGCCCGAATCGAATCGTAATCGCACCCGCTTCGTCGGTACGAACCCGCGTGATTCCCAGCTCGCCATAACGCTCGAACACCTCCGGCTTGGGATGGTGGTAACGATTCCGGTATCCGACCTGAAACAACGCGATTCGGGGATGAACCTGCAACAGGAAAGGCACGGTAGAAGACGTGCCGCTTCCATGGTGCGGCGCAAGCAGGACGGTGGATGCAAGGCGTTCGCCCTCCCTTTCCAGCAATTCCGCTTCCTGGATCGCTTCGATATCACCGGCAAGGAGGATCGACTGGTTGCCCAATGCAATCTTCAGCGTGCAGCTGCGCGCGTTTGGTTTCCACTTCGTGCTCTGGTAGCTGGCTGCCACGGGATGAAGCATGTCGAAATGCACGTCCTCCCAATCCCAGGACTGCCCTGCTTCACAGCGGCGATGCTCTGCCGCTTTCGCTACCACCGGATGCGTCGCCGGCAAAGACGACGAGACCCATCCGACGTGTATTTCATCGAGTATCGCCAGGGCGCCGCCGGAATGGTCGGTATCGCTGTGGGACACAATCATGCCGTCCAGCGTAGTGATGCCGCGCGCCTTCAGGTAAGGCAGGATTACGCGCGATCCGGCGTCAGAGTCGGGCGTATAGGCGGGGCCGGTGTCGTACAGCAAGCGGTGTCCGGGCGTCTCCACCAGCAATGCCATTCCCTGCCCGATATCGAACGCTGTAATCCACATCTCGCCTTTCCCGGGATGCGCTGGGACATTCAGCACCAGCGGCAGCAATCCCGCGAGCCCCAGCCAGCGAGCCGGCCAACCGGCCGGCGCAAGCATCCACAGCGTTCCGAGCGACGCGGCGACGAAAATCCAGAGCGACGGCACAGGCGATGCCCATACTGCCGCAGGCAATCCGCTCATCCAGCCCAGCAACGACGCAAGCTGCTCGACCAGGAAATGTGCCGCTTCAAGCACCCAGGCACCAAGCGGCGCCGGAGCGACACTGCCGACAAGTGCAAGCGGAGCGACGAAGAAGCTTACCAAGGGAATCGCAACGGCATTCGCAATCGGGCTCACCAGAGATATCTGTCCGAACAGCAGCATCGTGAGCGGCACCAGTCCGATGGTGACGACATATTGCGTGTGGCACGCTTCCTTCAAGCTGGCGACAATGCGATTGGTGTTCGAATTTGCCGCGCGTTGCCGGCGCTGGGCCGCAACCCGCCCGGCTGATGCATAGAGAATCGTCGCCACTGCCCCGAAAGAAAGCCAGAAACCGGGCCACAACACCGCCCATGGATCGAGCAGGACCACGAAGCCAAGCGCCGTGCACAACACGTAGGAAACGTTCGTGATTCGCCCTGTCCACATCGCCACT
>DASVLM010000029.1:0-9232 GCA_036384875.1 Noviherbaspirillum sp. | reverse complement strand
CGCCGATGTGCCTCTGCCGATCGAGGGCGGCATGTGTCTTTCATGATGAGCGAGATGAAGGCAGAACCAGTCGGCCGCCAACGCCGCTACCGTATCAAGCGTGCCTGTTTCCTGGAACAGGTGCGTGGCATCGGGAATGATTTCGAGGTGCTTTTCGCATTGCAACGTCATGTACGAGGACCGGTTCAGGTCGATCGCGACATAATCAAGACCGCCGACGATGAACAAGGTTGGCGCCTCGACCGCCCTCAATGCCTGCACTCCTGCGAGGTCGGTTCTGCCTCCGCGCGATACTACTGCTCTAATCTTGTCCGGACGCAAGGCTGCCAGTTGCAAAGCGGCGGCTGCACCGGTGCTGGCACCGAAGAGACCTAGCGGCAACTCCGCGGTTGCTTCCTGCTGCTGCAACCATGAGGCTGCCGCATCAAGGCGTGAGGTCAGCAAGCCGATGTCGAATCGCGTTTCGTAAGTCCGGTCTTCGTCGGGCGTCAGGAGATCGATCAGTAGAGTGGCGAGACGGGCCTCGCGCAAGACTGCCGCAACCTGGTTGTTGCGCGGACTCAGCCTGCTGCTGCCGCTGCCATGCGCAAACAAGACGATACCTTCCGGAGCCAGCGGTATTTCCAGCATGCCTTCAATTCGGACCATGCCGCAATCGATCCTGACTGTTTCGGAGTGCGCCGATGAATCCATGGAATTCTCCTCTCGCTGTTCGCGCCGCCGGCATTGCCGGAATCAAGGAAAACTACACTTGCAACATGCATGCCGGGCAAGTCGTAAAGACAAGGGCGCGGACAACGGGCGGGAGCTGCTAGCACCGAGAAGAATAGCGCCGGTTGCGCTGTAAAGCTTACAGTGGTGTTTGCAAAAAGGCGCTGCTCATCAGCGCCGAGATGAAGGTCGTTTCCTGACGGCTCCTGATATCGTCAAAGACACTTGGAAGCTTGAAAAAAAACGGGCCGCACTAGCGCGGCCCGTTGCCTTGTTGCTTCGTCAGTGCATCAACGAGCAGCTTCCTTCACCTTCAAGCGCCATGCGTGCAGCAACGGCTCGGTGTAGCCGCTCGGCTGCTCCAGACCCTTGAACACGAGGTCGCAGGCAGCGCGGAAAGCGAACGAGGTGTCGAAGTTGCCGGCCATCGGCTTGTACAGCGGATCGCCTGCATTCTGCTGGTCCACCACGGCTGCCATGCGCTTCATGGTTTCCATCACTTGCGCTTCGTTCACCACGCCATGCAGCAGCCAGTTGGCGATGTGCTGGCTCGAAATGCGCAGCGTCGCGCGGTCTTCCATCAGGCCGACATTGTGGATGTCCGGCACCTTGGAGCAGCCCACGCCCTGGTCGACCCAGCGCACCACGTAACCGAGGATGCCCTGCGCATTGTTGTCGAGTTCCTGCTGGACTTCCGCTGCGGACCACTTGGCTTCTGTCACCACCGGGATTTCAAGAAGGCCGTCGAGCAGGCGCTCGATCTCGGCGTTGTTCGCTTGCGCTTCGAGTTCTTGCTGGATGGTAGGCACACTCACGCGATGGTAGTGCAGCGCATGCAGCGTAGCGGCGGTCGGCGACGGCACCCAGGCGGTATTCGCGCCTGCCTTCGGATGACCAATCTTCTGCTCCAGCATTGCAGCCATCATGTCCGGCATCGCCCACATGCCCTTGCCGATCTGTGCGCGACCGCGCAAGCCGCAGGACAGGCCGGTCAGCACATTGCTCTTCTCGTAGGATGTGAGCCAGGTGCTGGTCTTCATGTCGCCCTTGCGCATCATCGGGCCGGCATGCATGTCGGTATGCATCTCGTCGCCGGTGCGGTCGAGGAAACCGGTGTTGATGAAGGCGACGCGCGCCGCAGCTTCCTTGATGCAGGCCTTGAGGTTGACGCTGGTGCGGCGCTCTTCATCCATGATGCCGAGCTTGACGGTGTTGGCCGGCAGGCCGAGCAGTTGCTCGACGCGGGTGAACAGTTCACTGGCGAAGGCGACTTCGGCCGGGCCGTGCATCTTCGGCTTCACGATGTAGAGCGAACCGGTGCGCGAATTGCGGATCTCGCGGCCGGGCTTGTCGGCGAGGTCGCGCAGCGCGATCGCGGTCGTGACCACGGCGTCCATGATGCCTTCGGGGATTTCCTTGTTGTCGCCCCACAGGATGGCCGGATTGGTCATCAGGTGGCCGACGTTGCGCAGGAACAGCAGAGAGCGGCCGTGCAGCGTGACGGTACCGCCGTTGGCGCCGGTGTACTGGCGGTCGCGGTTCAGGGTGCGGGTGAAAGTCTTGCCGCCCTTGGACACGGTCTCGGACAGCGTGCCGTCGAGGATGCCAAGCCAGTTGGCGTAGGCGACGACCTTGTCGTCTGCATCCACGGCAGCAATCGAGTCTTCCAGGTCGAGAATCGTCGACAGCGCGGCTTCGAGCACGAGGTCTGCCACGCCGGCCGGATCATCCTTGCCGATGCCCTTGCTGCGGTCGATGCGCACGTCGATGTGCAGGCCGTTGTTCTTCAACAGCACGGAAGACGGATTGGCTGCATCGCCCTGGTAACCGATGAACTTGCTCTCGTCGGCGAGGCCGGTGGTCGAGCCGTCCTTGAGCGCAACGACCAGCTTGCCGCCTTCGACGCGATAGCCGGTGGAATCCTTGTGCGAGCCCTTGGCCAGCGGCGCGGACTGGTCGAGGAAGTCGCGTGCGAACGCGATGACCTTCGCACCGCGCACCGGGTTGTAGGCTTCGCCGTTCGGGCCGGTGTGGGTGGCGCCGTCGGTCTCGGGAATCGCATCGGTGCCATACAGCGCATCATAGAGCGAGCCCCAGCGCGCATTGGCGGCGTTCAGGGCGTAGCGTGCGTTCAGGATCGGCACCACCAGTTGCGGGCCGGCCTGCTGTGCCAGTTCGGCATCGACATTCGCAGTCGTGACCCTCACTTCTTGCGGCGTCGGCAGCAGGTAGCCGAGCGACTGCAGGAATTGCTTGTACGCGGCCTTGTCGCGGATCGGACCTCGGTTGGCCTTGTGCCACTTGTCCATTTCGAGCTGGATGCGATCGCGCTCGGCCAGCAGCGCGGCGTTCTTCGGCGCCAGTTCGTGGACGATGGCATCGAAGCCCTTCCAGAAGGCGGCGCTGTCGATGCCGCTGCCGGGCAGAACCTTGTCTTCGATGAAGCGGTACAGGTTGGTGGCGACCTGGAGGCCGTGGACGTTGGTGCGTGCGGTCATGATGGTTTCCTGGACGTTATGAGTGAATTAGAAGGTTTTATAAAAATAGAAAATGGTGAGCCCGAAGCCCACGGTGATGATGAACCGGCGCAGCCACAGCGCAGGGATCTTGCGCGCGACTGTCGCCCCCCAGAAGCCGCCCAGGGTTGCCGTGGCGAGCATGATGAGGGTGTGCGGCCAGCTGACGGCGCCGGCAAGCACGAAGGTCAGCACTGTCACGCTGTAGACGATGGCGGACAGCAGGTTCTTGATGGCGTTGATTTCATGGACGTCTTCATGTCCTGCCATGGCAAGACTTGCGATCATGAGAATACCCATGCCGGCACCGAAGAAGCCGCCGTAAATCGATACGATTGTCTGCCCGACGAGCAGGCCGATGCTGTTGCGAGGTTTGTGCTCCTTGTGCACATGGTCCCGGCGCAAAAATGCCGAGATGCGGCTGGAGAACGTGAACAGCACAGTGGCGAACAGCAGCAGCCACGGGATCAGCTTGGAAAACGTTGCGTCCTTCGTCACGAGCAGCAGCAGGCCGCCGCCGATGCCGCCGATGAAGGACACGATGCCCATGGGGATCAGATAGCGCTTGTAGCGCGCCAGTTCCTTGCGATAGGCCCAGGCACCGGACAGGCTGGCTGGCGTGAGCGCGACGGAATTGCTGGCATTCGCGGTGACCGGCAAGACGCCAACGGCCAGCAATGCCGGAAAGGAAAGAAATGTGCCGCCGCCGGCGACTGCATTCATTGCGCCGGCACCGAAGGCGGCAATGGCAACGAGAGCAATATGCCAGAGTGTCATGCTGCGTCTCCTGTATGTTTCTGCGCGAAGCGCAGCAAGTCGCGCATGTCGTGACCGATGCCGTCCGGCGTGACGCCGAGTTCTTCGAGCGGCGCATTGGCGCGATTCACCCAGAAGGTGGTGTAGCCGAACCAGGTGGCACCGCAGGCATCCCAGCAGTTGCTCGACACGAAAAGGATATTCTTCGCCGAGAGGCCAAACACATCCGGCGCGAGTTGATAGGCTTCCGGCGCCGTCTTGAACTTCTTCACCGCATCCACCGACAGGATGTGGTTGAAGATGCCGCGCATGCCAGCCGCTTCCACGGCGGAGCTCAGCATCTGCGGATTGCCGTTGGAAAGGATGGCCAGCTTCAGGCCGCGCCCGCGCAGCTCTTGCAGCACTTCAAGGTTCTCCGGGAAGGCGGTGAGCTTGGCATACTGGCCCATCAAGGCATTCTGTGCGTCCAGCGTCAGGTCGAGGCCGAGCTTGTTGCAGGAGAAGACCAGCGCATCCTGCGTCACTTCCCAAAACGGCTTGTACATCGAGCACATCGTGCGCAAGCGGGTGTATTCAATCTGCTTGTCGCGCCACAACTCGGCAAGCGCTGCGCCCTGCTTCGGGAACAGCTTTTCCGCGAGCGCGCCGATGGAATACACATCGAAGAGTGTTCCGTAGGCGTCGAAGACGATGGCTTGTATGGTCATGACGAGTGAAAGTGTGGGTGCAGCAAGTCTTATATAAGACACAGAGTATATTCAATACTAATTCGCATAAAGCACATTAAAAATCACTTTATTATTGCGTTTAAGTAAAAGCTGGCATATTTTTCGGTCATGGACCATTTCAAGCAGATCTCCACCTTTGTCGATATAGCAACTAAAGGCAGTCTCTCGGCGGCGGCGCGCGCCGAAGGCATTGCCCCTGCCATGATAGGACGCCGGCTCGATGCGCTGGAGGAAAGGCTGGGCGTCAAGTTGCTCCAGCGCAGCACGCGCAAGATTGCATTGACCAACGAAGGTGTCGCTTTCCTGGAAGATTGCCAGCGCATCCTCGCGGACCTGGAAGATGCGGAAACGGCGGTGTCAGAACGCAGCGCGCGCGCCAGCGGACACTTGCTGGTGTCGGCGCCCGCAGGCTTCGGCCGTCAGCATGTCGCGCCCCTGGTGCCCTCCTTCCTTGCCGAGCACCGCGATGTATCGATCACCCTCAGCCTGAATGACCGCGTGGTGGACCTGATCGGCGAAGGCATCGACGTCGCGATCCGCATCGCGGCGCTCTCCGATTCCAACCTGATCGGCGTAAAGCTCGCGGACAACAAGCGGGTGGTCGTCGCCTCGCCTGCCTACCTCAAGAAGCATGGCACGCCCGCCTCGCTGGACGACCTTGCGAAGCACAACTGCCTCGCCATGGGCAGCGACGGCAGCCAGCGCGGTTGGACCTTCAGGCAGAACGGCAAGAACGTCACCATCAAGGTCGGCGGCAACATGGAATGCAATGATGGCGCCGTGCTGCATGAATGGGCATTGTCGGGGAAGGGGCTTGCATGGCGTTCGATGTGGGAAGTCGGCACCGCGATAGAAACCGGCCAGCTCGTCACCGTGCTCGACGAATTTGCCGCGCCCGGCAACGACATCTATGCGGTGTTCGCGCAGCGCCGCCACCTTCCCTTGCGCATCCGTGCCTTTGTCGATTACTTGCGGCACGCCTACGCGCAATCCGACTACTGGCGCAAAGCCTGACCCCGCCTCCTTGCTGCAAATGCTTTCACCTGCGACGTGAATCCTTTTCATCCCACGCGAAAACCTTGCGTGTCAGAATCGTTTCCAGCAGTCAGAATCGAATTGACTTGAATCAAGGTTTTCTGGCTGCACGACGGAGTACAACGTCGATAGGGAAGATTGCGTCACCACATCACATTCACAAGACGGACTGAGTCCGCACGCGTATTTGCACATCAAGGAGATGACATGAAATTATTCAGCAAGGCTCTTGCGTTCACCCTGTTCGCCGCGTTCATGCACACCGCTGCGCATGCAGCGAACGAACACGGCACGGCGGATGAAGCCGTCGCACTGGTCAAGAAGGCGGTGGCCTACATCAAGGCCAACGGCAAGGAAAAGGCGTTTGCCGAAATCAGCAATCCGAAAGGTGCTTTCGTCGATCGCAGCCTGTATATCTTCGTCTACGACACCCATGGCACCAACCTTGCCATTGGCAACGGCAACGCCTCCAAAATGATCGGCAAGAACATGATGGAAATGCGCGACGCCGATGGCCGCTACATCATCAAGGGCCTGCTCGATGCCTCCGCCAAGGGGCCCGGCTGGTTCGACTACAAATGGCCCAACCCGGTCACCAAGTCGGTTGAATCCAAGTCCAGCTATGTCGAACGGCTTGACGACATGATCGTCGGCTGCGGGATCTACAAGCAGTAACTGGCTGTTGCCTGTTGCACATCTTCGAACGGAGCCGCGATGTCTGGCTCCGTTTTTCATTCCGCATCACAGCAAGGCGTTTGCCGCAAAAGTTTTCACCGAAGCAGCAATCTTTTTTCATCCATCGAAAAGCTTGACACTGACAAAATCGCGGATCGATGTCGTCAAGTAGTGTTTTGATGCAGATCGAGAAAACAATACACCAATCCAAGGAGACATAAATGTGGTCGCAAACCTATGACCCGTTCAACAATGCCGTCCTGTCGACGGCGTTGGCGGCGGTGCCGGTCATCGTCATGCTGGCAGCGCTGGCATTCTTTCATATCAAGGCGCATATCGCCGCGTTGCTCGGCCTGGGCTCCGCGCTCGGCGTCGCGATCCTCGCTTTCTCGATGCCGGCAACGACGGCGTTCTCCGCTGCAGTATTCGGCGCAGCCAACGGCCTGCTGCCGATCGGCTGGATCATCATCAACGTCATCTTCCTGTACCAGCTGACCGAGAAGAAAGGCTACTTCAAAGTCATGCAGGACAGTATTACCGGCATCACCACTGACCGTCGCCTGCAACTGCTGCTGATCGCGTTCTCGTACGGCGCCTTCTTCGAGGGTGCCGGCGGTTTCGGTACGCCGGTTGCGGTGACGGGCGCGATGCTGATCGGCCTCGGCTTTGCGCCGCTGGCTGCATCCGGCCTCTCGCTGATCGCCAATACCGCGCCGGTTGCCTACGGCGCGCTCGGCACGCCAATCATCGCCCTGGCAGGCGTGACCGGCCTCGACATGCTGCAACTGTCCGGCATGGTTGGCCGCCAGCTGCCGTTCTTCTCGCTGATCGTGCCGTTCTGGCTGATCTGGGCCTTCTGCGGATTCCGCGGCATGATCTCGATCTGGCCCGCGATCCTGGTCGCCGGTGCGACCTTCGCGATTCCGCAATACCTGATCTCGAACTTCCACGGCCCGTGGCTGGTGGACGTCGGCGCAGCGGTCATTTCGATGATTTGCCTGACGCTGTTCCTGAAGGTATGGAAACCCGCTGAAATCTGGACTTCGACCGAAGGCAAGTTCAAGGGCGGCAATCCTGTGAACAGCGGGTCGGCACGGCACAACTACACCTCGGGCGAAGTGATCCGCGCGTGGCTGCCGTGGCTGATCCTCGCCCTGCTCGTGTTCTTGTGGGGCGTGCCGGAATGGAAGAAGCTGCTCGACAACCTCTCGGTCATCAAGTACGAGTGGCCGGGCCTGCACAAGATGGTACAGAAGATGCCGCCAGTGGCCGCCAAGCCGACGGTGGAAGCTGCGGTCTACGTGCTCAACTGGCTCTCCGCGACCGGTTCCGGCATCCTGCTGGCCTGCATCATTTCTGGCTTGCTGATGGGCTACAAGGTTACCGACCTGTTCAAGGAATACTGGAACACGTTGAAGGTCCTGCGCTTCTCGCTGATCACCATCGCTGCCATGCTGGCGCTCGGCTTCACTACCCGCTACTCCGGCGTTGACTCCACGCTCGGCCTCGCGTTCTCGCACACCGGCGTGCTGTATCCGTTCTTCGGCACGCTGCTCGGCTGGCTCGGTGTAGCGCTGACCGGTTCCGACACGGCATCGAACGTGTTGTTCGGCGGCCTGCAGCGCACCTCCGCGCAACAGATCGGCCTGAACCCGATCCTGATGGCTGCCGCCAACTCTTCCGGCGGCGTGATGGGCAAGATGATCGATGCGCAGTCCATCGTGGTGGCATCGACCGCCACCAAGTGGTACGGCCATGAAGGCGACATCCTGCGCTACGTGTTCTTCCACTC
Organism: Noviherbaspirillum sp.; assembly: GCA_036384875.1. Classification (GTDB taxonomy): domain Bacteria; phylum Pseudomonadota; class Gammaproteobacteria; order Burkholderiales; family Burkholderiaceae_D; genus Noviherbaspirillum. Next base: position 1,019 of record DASVLM010000029.1, on the reverse strand, counting down.
GATCGCACTGGCCTCGCTGGTCGGCATCCTGGTGACGCTGCAGGCATACGTGCCGCCGTTCACCCTGCTTGTGAAGTAACGAGGTAGAAAGCCCGCGCCGTTTCGAGCGGCGCGGGCAGTACAGACTCAACGAGCAGGTAAAAAAAATCCCCGGCATGCCGGGGATTTTCTTTGGTTCGAAACCGCCTGGATTACAGCGCTTCGATGTTTGAAGCCTGCTTGCCCTTCGGGCCGGTGGTGATCTCGAAAGAAACGCGCTGGTTTTCCTTCAGCGACTTGAAGCCCTTCGACTGGATCGCGGAGAAGTGCGCGAACAGGTCTTCGCCGCCTTCATCCGGAACGATGAAACCAAAACCTTTTGCATCGTTGAACCACTTCACAGTACCTTGTGCCATTACTCTAATTCCTAATTCAGTTGTTGATGGGCTTGCGCCCGGTAGATCGCTTGAAGCAAGAAAGACATGACAGACTGATACTGCAGTGCTACCTCAAACTTCAATGCATCGGCATTATAACCACAAGCCGAAGGCGATGTGGACGGATTCCCGATAATTTCTTTGCCTCTTTTTTCCCTGCAATTCCATGGAGAAAAGCGCACTTCGATGGCATGTTTGCTGCATCCCTTTGCGGGAATCCACCCACAGCAGGCATGCAATGGCAAGTTTCGTCCCTACTTCCGGCCAACGTTCGCGCGCGCACCGCGACGGCTCTCCCCGAGCCGGCGAAGCGCAGTGGAAAGACAAATTGCGTGAAGCATTCGGCATCGAACGCTTGCGCCCCGGACAGGAAGAAGTCATCGAAAACGTGCTGCAAGGACACGACACGCTTGCCGTGATGCCGACCGGCGCCGGCAAGTCGCTGTGCTACCAATTGCCCGCCCTCGAAATCCCCGGCATGACCATTGTCGTCTCGCCGCTGATTGCCTTGATGAAGGACCAGGCCGACAAGCTCGGGGAGAACGGCATCAACGCGGCCGAAGTCAACAGCGCCCTTACCCTGCGCGAAGAGCGTTCGACTTT
>DASVLM010000028.1:0-8703 GCA_036384875.1 Noviherbaspirillum sp. | reverse complement strand
GCCGCCCATGCTGGTGCAGTTCACCACCGAGCGGCCGGATGTGCGCATCAAGCTGCAGGTAGGCAACCGTGGCGAGATCGTCAACCTGCTTGCCAAGCATGAAATTGATCTTGCGATCATGGGCACGCCGCCGCGCGAATTCCGGACCAACGCGGCGCGTTTCGCGCGCCACCCGATGGCGTTCATTGCCAGCCCGAACGATCCGCTGATGAAGAAGAAGCGCGTGACCCTGGCGGACATCATGGAAGCGAACCTGCTCGTGCGGGAACGCAGCTCCGGCACGCGCAATGCCATCGAAAAGCTGTTCAAGGATGCGGGTTATCCCTTGCGCATCGGTTCCGAACTGTCGAGCAACGAGGCGATCAAGCGCATGGTGGCTGCAGGACTCGGTGTGGCATTCCTGTCGGTGCATGCCTGCTCGCTGGAATTCGAGGCGGGCCTCGTCAAGATGCTGCCGATGGAAGAAAACCCGGTGGAAGCCGACTGGCACATCATGCACCTGGTCGACAAGCCGATTCCCACCGTGGCCGCTGCCTTCCAGGATTTCGTGATCGAGAACGGGCAGGAGGTGGTGCGCCCGCAGCTGGAGGATATCCACCGGGTTGCGGCGCGGCTGCACCGCAAGCGGAAGGTTTGAGCCGGGAAAATTGTTCCACCGCTGGTTATACTTCCGGATCACCCCACAGCAAGGAGATTCCATGCCGGCAGTCCAGCTTTTCCGTCGCCACGCGGCCAGCTTCGCGCTTCTGCTGTCGTGCGTCGCGGCGCATGCAGAAGAAGGGCATTTCTTCAACTGGATCGAATCGAAACCGCTGAGTGAAGTCTGGCTCAACCCCGGTTTCTATTCCTACCATTACCAGCGCGACAAGGGACTCAACGACAGCAATCCCGGCTTCGGCGCGGAGTACCGCTATTCGACAGTCGCTTCGCTGACTGCGGGGCGCTTCTACAACAGCGACCGGCAGTATTCCGATTACGCCGGCGTCTACTATCAGCCGATTTCCGTCGGACCGTTGCGCCTCGGCGCGGTCTTCGGCGGTTTCAACGGCTACCCGAAGATGCGCGACGGCGGCTGGTTCCTCGCCGCGATTCCGGTGGTGAGCTTCGACTACAAAAGCGTCGGCCTGAACATCGGGATCATCCCGACCTACAAGGACCGTCTGTACGGCGCAATCTCGATCCAGCCGAAGGTGAAGGTGTTCGAATAGCGGTATAGGTCTTGCGCATGCTCAGGCGGCCGGCGGTACCGCCTCGCGCAAGGCAGCAAGGTCTTCGCCTGCCAGCGTTTCCTTCTGCAGCAAGGCGTCGGCCGCGTTGTCCAGCAGCGTACGCTGGCGCGACAGGATCTCGGTCGCCTTGTGAAACATCCTGTCGACGATCTCGCGCACTGCGCAATCGATCTCGCGCGCGGTCGCTTCCGAATAGCTGCGGCTGGGGTGGTCGGCGCCGGGTACTTCTAGCAGCGGATGGCGTTCATCCTCGTACACGATGTTGCCCAGTTTTTCATCCATGCCGTAGCGCGTGACCATGCTGCGCGCGATGTCGGTCACCTTGGCGAGATCGTCCGCCGCGCCGGTGGAAAGATGGCCGAACACGATGTGTTCCGCAGCGCGTCCACCGAGCAGCACGGCCATCTTGTTTTCCAGTTCCTCGCGCGTCATCAGGTAGCGGTCTTCGGTTGGGCGCTGCATGGTATAGCCAAGTGCGCCGATGCCGCGCGGGATGATGGAGACCTTGTGCACCGGATCGGTGCCCGGCAGCGACATCGCCACCAGCGCGTGACCCATTTCGTGAAACGCAACCACCTTGCGTTCCAGCGGGTTGAGCAGCCGGTTCTTCTTTTCCAGACCGGCGACGATGCGTTCGATCGCCGCATTGAAGTCATCCATTGTCACTGCATCGCGCCGGCGGCGTGTGGCGAACAATGCGGCTTCGTTGACGAGGTTTGCAATATCCGCGGGCGAGAATCCCGGCGTCAGCGCGGCAATCTTTTCCTTGTCCACATCGGGTGCCAGCTTGATCTTTTTGATGTGGACTTCGAGCACCGCGAGGCGCCCGGCCTTGTCGGGTCGATCCACCAGAATCTGTCGGTCGAAGCGGCCGGCGCGCAGCAGTGCGGGATCCAGTATCTCCGGCCGGTTGGTCGCGGCGAGCAGTACCAGGCCCGATGACGAATCGAAGCCGTCCAGTTCGACCAGCAACTGGTTCAGCGTTTGCTCTTTTTCGTCATGTCCGCCGAGACCATAGGCGCCGCGCGCACGGCCGAGTGCGTCCAGTTCGTCGATGAAGATGATCGCGGGCGCTTTCTGGCGTGCCTGCTCGAACAGGTCGCGTACGCGTGCGGCGCCGACGCCGACGAACATCTCCACGAACTCCGAACCGCTGATGGAAAAGAAGGGAACGCCCGATTCGCCAGCGACGGCGCGCGCCAGCAGCGTCTTGCCGGTACCCGGCGGGCCCACCAGCAGTACGCCCTTGGGAACGCGAGCGCCCAGCCTGCCGTATTCACCGGGGTTCTTCAGGAAGTTGACGACTTCCTGCAATTCTTCCTTCGCTTCGTCTACGCCTGCGACATCGTCGAACGTGGTCTTGACGCCGGTTTCTACATAGATCTTGGCCTTGCTCTTGCCGATGGAAAGAAAGCCTCCGCCGAACCCGTTCTTCTCGGCCATCTTGCGGAAGACGAACATCCACAGCACATAGAAAAACAGCAGCGGCGCCACCCATCCGAGCAAGTCGCGCCAGAAGGTGTTCTCGATCACGCCGCTGAACTTGACGCCGTATTGTTCGAGATCGTTTGCCAGCTCGGTTTCGACCCGTGTCGTGACGAAATGCTTGTGGCCGTCCGGTTTTGCATTGCGGTAGGTACCTTCGATGTAGTTCTGGCGAATCGCGATTTCTTCGACATTCCCGTCCTTCAGGTCGCGCATGAATTCGCTGTAAGGAATCGGCTCGACCTGCTGCATGGCAATCCAGGCGTCGCGCAGCAGCAATACGCCGAAAAAGGCGATGATGACGTACCACAGGTTGATTTTCATCTGGCGCTGCATGGGAGTTCTCCCGAATTCAAGAAATTGCTGCTGGTAATGTGCCGACGGTTTCCCGGAAATATGAACGCCGCGCCGGCGCCTTGCAAGTGGGCAGCGCAAACTTGCGCGGGTTCGTGCCTGCCTGGATGAATTCTTGCTCGATATCTTGATCCATCCCCTTGAATTGGCCGTGAGAAGGCTCTATTTCTACAGTTGAAAGAACCAACGGAGGCTCCGCGTGGAATTCAAGGATTACTACCAGACACTTGGCGTGGCCAAGGACGCGCCGGCGGACGAGATCAAGAAAGCGTTCCGCAAGATGGCGCGTAAATATCATCCGGACGTATCGAAAGAGCCGGATGCCGAGGCGCGCATGAAGGAAGTCAACGAAGCGTTCGCCGTGCTGTCCGACGCGGAAAAACGCGCGGCCTATGACCAGCTCGGGCGGGATTTCCGCGCCGGGCAGGATTTCCATGCGCCGCCGGGATGGGATTCCGGTTTCGAGTTTTCCGGGCGCGGCTTCGACGGCGGCAATGCCGCAGAGTCCGCCGACTTCAGCGATTTCTTCTCGGAGCTGTTCGGCGCGCGCATGGGTGGTGCTCACATGGGCGGAGCACACGCCGCCCATGGTGCACGCGGCGCGCACTTCACCGCGCGCGGCGAGGATCACCACGCCAAGATCATGCTCGACCTGGAAGACGCTTACCACGGCGCATCGCGCATCATTTCGCTGCGTGTGCCCAAAGTCGACGCGCAGGGCCGCGTGACGCTCGCCGAACACAATTTGAATGTCCGCATTCCGCAAGGCGTGCGGGAAGGGCAGTTGATTCGCCTTGCCGGCCAGGGATTCCCCGGCATGGGCGGCGGCCAGCCCGGTGACCTCTATCTGGAAGTGCACTTCAAGCCGCATGACCGCTACCGCGTCGAAGGCCGGGATGTCTATGCCACCCTACCGCTTGCTCCGTGGGAGGCGGCGCTCGGCGCAACTGTCAAGGCGCAGGTACCGGATGGTGCGCTGGAAGTGCGTGTGCCGGAAGGCATGCAGGCGGGACGCAAGCTGCGTCTCAAAGGTCGCGGCATTCCCGGCTCGACGCCGGGTGACCTCTACCTCGTCGCCGAAATCGTGCTGCCGCCGGCAACCACTCCTGCGGCGCGCGCGCTGTATGAACAAATGTCGCGCGAACTCGCTTTCGATCCGCGCAAGGGAGCCTGACCATGACGCAAGAACACATCGCCCTGTTGCTGGAAGACGCCATGCTGACGCTGGAGGAGTTGGCTGCGGGGTGCGCGACCAGCCGCGAATGGGTCGTTGCCCATGTCGAAGCCGGCGTGCTGGTCGGCGACTTCGGGCCGGACCCGCTGGTGTGGCGCTTCTCCGGCCGCGACCTGTTGCGCCTGCGCAGGTTGTCGGCGCTGGAGCGGGACTTCGACGCCAACCCGGAACTGGCCGGCCTGGTCGCCGACCTGCTCGATGAAGTGCAACGGCTGCGTACGCGCCTTTTGCGTGCCGGCCTTTCCATTGATTGAGAACCGCCATGCATATCGTCTGCCCCCATTGCAACACCGTGAACCGGGTTCCGCCGGAGCGATTGAACGAAGCGCCGTCGTGCGGCAAATGCGGGCACCAGCTGTTCGAGCGGCATCCCGTGGCGCTGGACGCTGCCGGTTTCGAACGCCACATGACTCGCAACGACATTCCGCTGCTGGTGGATTTCTGGGCGCCGTGGTGCGGTCCGTGCCGCATGATGGCGCCCGCGTTCGAGCAGGCTGCCGCGCAACTGGAGCCGCATTTCCGCGTCGCGAAGATTGATACCGAAGCGCAGCCCGCGCTCGGCACGCGCTACAACATCCGCAGCATTCCCACGCTCGCGCTCTTCCTGCATGGGCGTGAAATTGCGCGCCAGCCGGGCGCGATGGGCGCGGCGGATATCGTGCGCTGGGCGCGCAGCATGGCGGCCTGATCAGCGGAAGGTGCGCCTTACCACTGGCTGCGCTGTCGTTTCGGCGAATCGCTGCGGTATGGCGCAAAGGCATCCAGCATGAAATCGACCAGTGCACGAGTGCGTGCCGACAGATTGTTTTTTGTCGGAAAAACGATGTGGATATCCGCCGGCGGCAGTTCCCAATCTTCCAGCAATGCCTTCAGCCGCCCCGAACGCAGGTAAGGCGCGGTATCCCATTCGGAGCGGATCAGTATGCCGTGTCCGTCAAGTGCCCAGCCCAATGCGCATTCGCCGTCGTTGGTGCTGAGTTGCCCGCGTACCTTCACAGTCTCGTGCCTTGCGCCCGCACGGAAGTGCCAGGTGCCGAAGGTTTCGTCGCTTTCACGAAGGAAAATGCAGTTGTGCCGCTGCAGATCGCGCGGCGATGCGGGCGTGCCGTGGCGCTTCAGGTACGCGGGGGAGGCGCAGACCATGCGGCGGTTGTCGGCAAGCTTGCGCGCGGTCAGACGGGCATCCGGCAGGTTGCCGAAGCGGATCGCCGCATCGAAGCCCAGTTCCACCAGGTTTACCGGCCGGTCCGTCAGGTGCAGTTGCACATCGACCTCCGGATACTTGCGGGCGAAGGCAGACAGCTGCGGCATGAGGTGCCGGCGCCCGAAGCCGAACGTCGCCTCGATTTTCAGCAACCCCTTCGGCTTGTCGCTGCCGCCTGAGATTTTCTGTTCCAGCGCTTCCAGGTCGCTCACGATGCGGCTGCCTTCCGCCAGGTAGGCTTCTCCTTCCGCCGTCAGGCTGAGGCTGCGGGTGGTGCGATTGAGCAGTCTGACCCGCAAGCGTTCCTCCAGCGCTGCAAGGCGCTTGCTTACCGACGGCGGGGTGACGCCCAGTTCCTGCGCGGCAGCGGCCAGGCTTCCGCGCTTGACGATCAGGGCAAAAAAGGACAGGTCAGAGACAGGATCCATTATTAACTAAAACGACCGAATGAATTGTGCAGGGGGTAATCCATGGCGCTGCACGGCAAGAATATCATGGGGGCCATGAATGAACGCAAGGGATTTTCCAGGAGCCCCATTTCATGCCTCGCACGCTTTACCGCAAACTAGTCGATTCCCACACGGTCGCACGTCTCGACGAAGACAATGTCCTGCTCTACGCCGACCTTCATCTCATGAACGAATACACCAGTCCGCAGGCCTTCGCCGGCTTGCAGGAGCGCGGACTGAACACCTTGATGCCGGGGCAAAACGTCGCCACGGTCAGCCATATCATTCCGACCCGTCCGCAGCAAATCCGGATCATCGACGATCCCGCGTCCGCGCTGCAGGCATCCAACCTCAAGGCCAACTGCGACCGCCATGGCGTGCCTCTGTTCGACACCAACGATGTGTGGCAAGGCATCGAGCATGTCATCGCGCCGGAGCACGGCATGATCCGGCCGGGCATGGTGGTGATGTGCGGCGACAGCCACACTACGACCTACGGCGCGCTCGGCGCTCTGGGATTCGGCATCGGCACGACCGAAGTGGAACATGTGCTCGCAACGCAAACGCTGGTGTATCGGCTGGCAAGGGACATGCGAATCCGCGTCGACGGTCGGCTTGCGGCAGGCGTCACGGCCAAGGACTTGGTGCTTTCCATCATTGCCCGCATCGGCGCGCAGGGTGCACGCGGTTACGTCGTCGAATTCAGCGGTGAGGCAATCGATGCCCTGAGCGTCGAAGCGCGTTTCACGCTCTGCAATATGGCGGTGGAAGCGGGTGCGCGCGGCGCCTTGATCGCACCGGATGCAACAGCCAGGGAATACGTGCTGGCACATTGCCCGGATCTGCGCGCCGACGAAGAACGGATGCGGCGCGCCAAGGAAAGCTGGGATACCTTGCATAGCGATGAAGATGCCGCGTTCGACATCGAGCATTCCTTCGATGCTGCGCAGATTGCGCCGGTCGTCACCTGGGGAACGAGCCCCGACCAGGCGATTCCTGTCACCGGGCGCATTCCGCATCCCGATGCCTCGCCGGAATCCGCGCAGAGCGTGCAGCGCGCACTTGCCTACACGGGCCTGGCCGCCGGCGCACCGATCGAAGGTACGCGGATCGATCACGTCTTCATCGGCTCTTGCACGAACGGGCGGATCGAGGATTTGCGTGCGGTGGCGGCTGTGATTGGCAACAGGAAGATTGCACCCGGCGTGCGTGCCATCGTGGTTCCCGGTTCGGGCGCGGTGCGCCGACAGGCGGAAGAAGAGGGAATCGCGGAACGCTTGCGGATGGCTGGCTTCGAATGGCGCAAGCCCGGGTGTTCGATGTGCCTGGCGATGAATGACGACGTGCTGCCGGCAGGCGCGCGTTGCGCATCGACTACCAACCGCAATTTCGAGGGGCGCCAGGGACGCGGCGCCATCACCCACCTGATGAGCCCCGCAATGGCCGCCGCCGCCGCGATCACGGGAACGATTACCGATGCAAGGAGATTTCTGCGACATGAAGAATGAGCACAAGATCATGGAAGGTATCGCCGCCGCCATTCCCATCGACAATCTGGACACCGACCAGATCATGCCCAAGCAATTCCTGCGCGGCATCGACAAGTCCGGGCTCGACAAGGGAGTGCTCTACGACTTGCGGCACGATACCAATGGCGAACCGAGGCCTGACTTCATCCTCAACCGGCCGGAATATGCGCAGGCGAGCATCCTCGTTGCCGGGCCGAACTTCGGTTGCGGCTCCAGCCGCGAACATGCTGTGTGGGGACTGATGCAGTTCGGTATCAAGGCGGTGATTGCACCCAGTTTCGGCGAAATCTTTTATTCGAACGCGATCAACAACGGCCTGCTGCTTGCCATGCCGCCCGAAGAGGAATGGCAAGTCTTGATGGATGAGGTGGCGTCCGCGGACAAACCACTGCACCTGTGCATCGATGTGGAAAACCTGACCGTGACAAGTCCCGGCATGGCAATACCTTTCCGGCTTAGCCGCCGCCATCAAGGCATGTTCCTCGATGGCGTCGATATGCTCGGAACGACGCTGGCGCATCTCGACGCGATCCGCGCATTCGCGCAGCGCTGGCACGAGCAACATCCATGGCTGAAGGACGTGGCGCAAACCGCGCACGGCCGTCTTTACACCGCTGCAAGCAACAAGGAGTGAAAACATGTTCGACCGATTCGACACCAAAGATATCAGCGCCAACGGCATCCATGTGCGATGCGTCGTCGGGGGCAACGGCCCGCCACTGTTGCTGCTGCACGGGCATCCCCAGACCCATGTCATCTGGCACAAGGTAGCGGACAGGCTGGCGCGGTATTTCACAGTCGTCGCAGCCGATCTGCGCGGCTACGGTGACAGCGGCAAGCCGATAGGTACGGCCGACCACGGCAATTACTCCAAACGCGTGATGGCAACCGACCAGGTCGTGCTGATGCAGACGCTCGGCTTCGACCGCTTCACCGTGATCGGCCATGACCGCGGCGGACGCGTCGCTTACCGCATGGCGCTGGACCATCCGGACTGCGTCGAGAAGCTGATCACGCTCGATATTGCACCGACCCTCGCCATGTATGAGAAAACCAGCATGGAATTCGCCATGGCCTATTACCACTGGTTCTTCCTGATCCGGCCGGCACCGTTTCCGGAAACGCTCATCAATGCCGCGCCGGACCTGTATCTGCGGCATACGATCGGCGGACGAAGTGCCGGGTTGGCGCCATTCACAGCAGAAGCCTACGCGGAATA
>DASVLM010000027.1:0-8365 GCA_036384875.1 Noviherbaspirillum sp. | reverse complement strand
ATGAAGCTGCCGCGCGGCAGCGATACCAGCACCGGGCAAGTTGAACAGTCTTTCACTTCCCCAGTCGTTGCGGCAATGGCGGCAGGCGCTTTCTCCGTTAGCGGTTGCGGTGCGGGTTGCGCGGTGTGGTGTTCCGGTGGGGGAGCGGGTTCCGGCTTGGTTTGCGCCGGCTTTTGCGTGTGTTCCGTCTTCGGCTTCGCTGCAGGCGCGGCCTGTGGCGGCAGAGCCTTTGCGGCCGGTGCGGCGGCAGGAGCTTCCCTTTGGGGTTCGGCCGTCGTCGGCGCGTTCGCCTTCAGACGTGCGATGCGCGCTTTCGCCAGCGCCGCGAAGCGTCCGTTCGGATAGGCTTGCAGATAGGCTTCGTAATCGCCGACGTGGTTGCTGTCCTTGATCGAATCCCAGAACGTCAGCTCGTATTGCTCGGGAGTGTCCTTGGGCAGGATGCCGGCCACCATGTCGTGCACGTCGTGCGCCAATACGTCGACCGGCATTGCCGGAAGGAGTGCCAGTGCAACGAGGAAAAATAAAAGAGACCGCGCCATCCTGACGATTGCTCCATGGATTGAAGTTGGATTGCAGGCACCCATTTCGACAGGCTTATCTTTGAACCGCAACGATGATGCCATTCTGTTCAATATCAAAGAGGTGCAACTTTGAATCGCAGTTCAAACGGCTTCTGCTCTACCGTATAGGACTTGCGCTGATTCCGGGAAGGGAGTGGGGCATTTTGGCGGGGAACATCTGCAACATTTCAATGTGTCCGGCTTCCAAGGAACAAATTTAGCTACCTGAGAAGCATGTCAGGCAGAGGCTGTTAACTTAAGCATTGCCTTTGGTCCCCGCCAAAATGCCCCACTCCCTTCCCGGAATCAGCGCAAGTCCGGAACGACGCTCCACCGCTGACTGCTGCGGAAGCGATCATTGGCATCCCTTTCCTCGAAAGGAGGCAATCATGCTGAGAGCACTGGCAATTGCAGTCGTCGCTTCCCTGGCAGTCGCGTTTTCCGCGCAGGCGGCGGATCGCACGCCATCACCAAGCGACGCCCACGTCTATTTCATCTGGCCGACGGACGGCACCGTCATCAACGGCGGCAAATTCTGGGTGCGCATGGGTCTTCGCAACATGGGCGTGTGTCCCAAGGGTGTGAAGATGCCGAACGTGGGACATCATCACTTGATCATCGACAGCGAACTGCCGCCGATGGACGAGCAGATTCCCTCCGACCGCAACCACCTGCACTTCGGCGCCGGCGAAACCGAGGCACGCATCGAACTGCCGCCAGGCAAGCATACCCTGCAGCTCCTGCTCGGCGATCATGACCATGTGCCGCACGATCCGCCCGTGTACTCGCAAAAAATCACCATCACCGTGCGTTGAGGAGATGACATGAAACCGCTATTCATCGCAGCCGCGACGCTTCTTGTCGCCGCCTCGGCATTCGCCGGGACCACGCCGGCGCCGCCCAATGCCTATCTCTACATCGGCTGGCCGAACAACGGCGAAGTGATTGCTGCCGGCAAACCATTCCGCGTCTGGTTCGGCCTGCGCAACATGGGCGTGGCGCCCAAGGGCGTGCAGTTCCCGAATACCGGCCATCATCACCTCATCATCGACAGCGAGTTGCCGCCGATGGATGAGCAGATACCCTCCGACCGCAACCATCTGCATTTCGGCGCCGGCGAAACGGAAACCATGCTTGAACTTCCCCCCGGACGGCATACCCTGCAATTACTGATGGGAGACGACAAACACGTGCCGCACAATCCGCCGGTGTACTCGAAGAAGATCACGATCACGGTGAAGTGAGGCGGGGATCGCCGATGCAGTGTGCGCGACGATCTGCGCGAGGAAGGAAACGGAAAGATGGAATACCCGGCATCATCTTCCGGCGACGCGCGCCACACGGTATCGGCCTACCTCGAAGTTCCTGGCGACGGCTCGGTCAAGCCATCGGTGTTTTCGCTGCACGACGAAGTCGTGATCGGGCGCGACTCGCAGGATTCGCTCGACTCTGAAAATTACCTGTGCATTCCCGACCATACCGTGAGCCGCCGGCACGCACGCATCCGGCGCCGCGGCGACATGTATTTCGTCGAAGACTTGCATTCGTACAACGGCACTTTCGTCGCGGGAAAACGCATCAAGCCCGGCAGCTGGCAGCCGCTGCGCGACGGCGAAGAATTCAGCGTGGCGTCGGTGCAGGTGGTGTTTCACTCGCTGGTCGTGCCGGCGCGCGACAGCACACCCAACATCATTACGAGGGCGGTCGATGCCGCCGACGTCACGCGTTTTCTTGGGGCTGTGCCGGAGCCCGTGGGAAGCGACGACGTGCAGCGCGTGGTGCAGAAACTGCATGCCATGGCGCAAGTCGGCATTGCGATCGGCGTCGTGAAAGACCGCGAGACGCTGATCGAAAAGATCATGAACTTCATCTTCGAGCTGTTTCCGCTCGCCGAACGCGCCTTCATCCTGCTGAAGAAGACCGGCGGCGACCAGGCGGTGCCGGTGGCGGCACGCTGGCGCGACGGCACGGCGGAAGACCTCGACAAGGTCAGGCTGTCGCGCACGCTCGCAACGGAAGTGATGGAAAAAAAGAAATCCGTGCTGTCGGTCGATACCTTGTCCGACCGTTATCTCGGCGCCCAGCATTCCATCATCTCGCAGGCGATTCGCAGCGTGATGTGCGTGCCGCTGCTGCTGGAAGACGAGTGCCTCGGGATGATACAGGTCGATACTTCGTCCGATCCCTATGCCTTCAAGGAAGCGGATCTGGAAATGCTGACCGGCGTCTGCGCCGAGGCGGCGGTGGCGCTGAAGAATTTCCAGTTGTATTCCGACATCGAACGCCTGCTCGATGGCTTCGTACGCGCGTCGGTGCAGGCCATTGAAGAACGCGACCCCGTTACCGCCGGCCACTCGTTTCGCGTGGCCGACACGGCGGAGCGGCTGGCGATGGCGGTGGACCGCGCCGACGTGCCGGCATTGCGCCAGTTCAACTTCACGCGCGACCAGTTGCGTGAAATCCGCTATGCGGCCCTGCTGCACGACTTCGGAAAGGTGGGTGTACGCGAACATGTGCTGCGCAAAGAAAAGAAATTACACAACAGCGACCTGCTGATGCTGGAACAGCGTTTCCGCTATGCACGCGCCGCCATCGAGCGCAATGCTTGGCGGCGGCTGGCGGAGCTGCATGTGGCGCACGAACTGGACATGGCTTCCTTCCGTCTGGCGAAGCAGGGCATCGAAGACAGCCTGCGCGAAGAATGCGCGCGATTGGATCGCTTCTTGCATGCCATCCGCCGCGCCAACGAACCGGCAATCCTGCACACCGAAAGCGGCAGCGAGCTGAAGGAAGTGCTCGATTACGCGTATTTCGAAGGCGACGAGCAGCTGGCACTGCCCTTGCTGGAAGAGTTCGAGTTCGATGCGCTGAACGTGGCAAAAGGATGCCTGACCGCCGACGAGCGGCGCCAGATCGAATCGCACGTGGCGGATTCCTATTCCTTCCTCGTGCTGATTCCCTGGACGCGCGACCTGGCCGGTGTGCCGACGATCGCGCACGGTCATCACGAGAAGCTGGATGGTTCCGGATATCCGATGGGCTTGCGCGGCAACCAGATCAGCGTCCAGACCCGCATCCTCACCATCTGCGACATCTTCGATGCGCTGACGGCGTCGGACCGGCCCTACAAAAAGGCCGTGCCGCTCGAGCAGGCGCTGGACCTGATGTCGGCGGAATGCCGCGCGGGCAAGCTCGACGCAGGGTTGTTCCGCGCCTTCGTCGAATCGAAGGCGTGGGCCGGCAATTGAAGACTTTTTGATACGGGTGATTTCATCATGTCAGCAGCAAGCATTACGACCGCACACGAGCCGCACGCATCGCAACACAGGAAGCGCAGGGTGTTCGGACGGCGCGCTTCCATTGTGCTGGCCGGTGTATGCGCGAGTGTGCTGTGCGGCTGCGCCGATGTCAGCATGCCGGACTACAAGCGGCCCGAAGCGCCGATGAAGTCGTCGTGGTCGGGCAAGGCCACGGTGTCGCCGACGGAAGCCATCACGCTCGACTGGTGGCGCAATTTCAACGATCCCTATCTCGATGGCTTGGTGTCGAAGGCGATCCAGGGCAACCTGGACCTGAAGATTCTCGCGGCGCGCCTGCGTGTGGCCGGCGCGGAAATCGGCGAAGCGCGGGCCGGTGCGATGCCTAGCCTGGATGCGGGTGCGGGAGCAAGTTTCGAAAAGAGCACCGGGCAGAAATTCAGCAAGCAGTTCAACCTCGGCACGCAGGTCAATTGGGACATCGACATCTGGGGCAAGGTCGACAAGGGCGTGCAGGCGCAGAGCGCCGAATACAAGGCATCGGAAGCGGACTGGCGCGCCGGCTATCTCAACCTCGTATCGGATGTGTCGACCACCTATTTCCAGATCCTGCAGCTCGACCAGCAGATCGACCAGCAGCAGGAATCGCTCGGCAAGAACAAGGACATCCTCGGCACCTATGAAGCGATGTTCAAGAACGGCCTGCTGCCCAACACCCGCGTGCTGCAGCAGCGTGCCGAAATCAATCGCCTGACCAACGACCTGCTGGAGCTGCATCGTGCGCGCGACCTCGCGGCCAATGCGTTAGCCACGCTGCTGGGCATACCTGCCGGCGGGTTGCAGGTGCCGTCGGCGCACCTGGAAGAAAAAGTCCGCCTGCCGACTGTGCCCGCCGGCTTGCCCGCCGAGCTGCTCAAACGCAGGCCGGACGTGGTGGCCGCGGAATATCGCGTGCTGGAAGCCTACAACCTGGTCGGGCAGGCCAAGCTCGCGCAACTGCCGTCGATCAGCCTGACCGGGCACGGCGGCACATCGAGCTTCGCGCTGACCGACTTGCTGAAGTCCTTCACATTCGGCCTGCTGCCGAGCATCAACATCCCCATCCTCGATCCGGCCACGAAGGCGCATGTGAAGACCACCGAGGCGCAGACCGGCGTGGCGGAAGAACAATACCGGCGCACCGTGATCGGTGCGCTGGAGGAAGTGGAGAACGCGCTGGTCAACCTCGATGCGCACAAGAAGCAGCGCACCGAGTTGCAACAGCAGACCGAACACCTGAAGACGGTATCGACGCAGATTGAGGCGCAATTAAAGGAGGGCGTGATTTCGCAGCTTGAGGTTTTCGAGACGCAGCGTTCGCTGCTGGCCGCGCAGCTGGCACTGCTGGCGAACCACCAGCAGATCCTGGCCGACACCGTGACGCTCTACAAGGCGCTGGGCGGCGGCTGGCCGCCGGTGGAAGTGGCCGCGTCCGGCCGATAGGCGAGGGAGTTCGATGCTGAGCCCCAAAGCGGTTCCCAAGACGGCACCCAAGGCTGCGCAAGCCACGGCCGAGGCCACTGCGCAAGCGACGCAGATGCAGTCGCGTCCCGAGCGCGGTTATGCGGAATACGACATCGTGCTCAAGCCGGTGTCGCATCCCGAGCTGGGCGACATTTCCATCGATGAAGATCTGTTCGCCATCGGTCGCACGGAACCGCCGTTCGTGTCGTATCCGCCGGAGATCGTGGCCGATCTCTCGCGGCGGCATGCGCGCATCTTCTGCGAATACGGTGCGGTATACATCGCCGACCTCGACAGCAAGAACGGCACCACCGTCAACGGCGTCGACATCCAGCAAAAGATCAGCCGCCTGCATGACGGCGACGAAATCTGCTTCGGCCGCGCCTTGCGCTATCGCGTGCAACTCGGCGCGCGCGCGCAGACGCAGCGCCGCTCGGTGAAGCTGGCCACGTTGACACTCACGCCGGAACGCAGCGACGCCGGCCTGCAACCGATCGTCGTCACGCAGCTTCCCTTCCTGATCAGCAAGAGCGATGAAACCTTTGCCCGCTACAAGGACGAATGCCCGCACCAGGTGCATTACCTGTCGCGGCGGCATGCACACATCTTCCTCAAGGGCGGCATGCCATTCGTCGAGGACCTCGGCAGCACCAACGGCACCTTCGTCGGCGGCGAGCGGCTGGACGAGCATGCGGTGCCGCTGAAGGATGGCGACGTAGTGGCCTTCGGCGGCCATCATTTCGTCTATACCGTCAGCCTCCAGACCGAGGTTGCCGAACTCGACCCGACCGTCACCAAATTCACCCAGCAGGCAACCGGCAACCCGCCGGTGCAGCGCGTGGTTGAAGCCGACAAGACCACCTTCGTCGCCGCTGCGGATTCCTTCCTCGACATCTTCTGCGTCGACGAAGCGCCGCCGCAGGAAGAAGCGCCACCGAACGAGGAACTGGAACAGGACAATGCGCCCGGCAAGCACACAGGAAGGCGCAAACCGCGCGGGCCGGTTGCGCTGCTGCTGGCGCAGATGCTGGGCGCCTTCCGCGGGCCGGAGAGGATGAGCCGGGAAGCGATACGCAAATGGGCTATCACTGCGGCGGTTGTCGTGCTTGCTGTCGTTGCGGTGTTCCGCGTCTTCGACGGCGGTTCCGAGCAGCGCCTGAAAGACTTGCTGGCCGCTGGCGATTATGGCAACGCAGTGCCGGTGGCAGACAAGGTGCTGGCACGCGACCCGGACAACCTGGAGCTGCAGGCGCTCGGCTCGCAAGCCTTGCTGAAGGCGTATTTGCCGCAATGGCTGGGACGCCTGAAGTCGGGCGAGTTCGATCGTGCCGCCGCTATCCTCAATGGCATGAAGCAGGCCGCCGAGCGCAACCCGGATGCGCGCTCGCTGGTGGACGAACTGGATTGGGTCGGCAGCCTCGAACGATTCATCGGCGAGCGCGGCGGGCCGGATGCGCCGCTGCGCATCTATGGCGATGAAGACCGCATCAAGACACTGTTGAAGCGCTGGGAAGACGACACGCCAATTCACCAGCGCGCGCTTGCGCGGGCGGCGTCTTACGTGCCGGAATTCAAGGACACCTATGCCGATGCGCTCAGTCACCTGCGCCGCCTGCAGGGCAGCGATGCCGCCTACGTGGCGGCTATCGAGCGCTTGAAATCGTCGATTGCCGCCGAACTCGGCCGCGACCATCCCGACGCCATCGAAGGGCTGCTGAACGACTACGCTGGCAAGTATCCGCGCATTGGCGGGCTGGATGCGGTGCGCAACGATCTGCATCAGTACATGGAGATCGACCGCTACGCGCGTGAGCATGAGCTCGGCAAGCTGGCGACGCGGCTTGCCACGCTGCGCTTCGCCACGCCGCCGTTCCAGGAGAAACTGCGCGCCCTCGCATCGAGCGAGCGCTTCCCGCCGCCGAGGCTGTTGCAGCAATACGATGCGGTCGGCAAGGCATGGCAGAAGGGCGATGCAAAGCAGGCGATTGCCGGCTTGCAGAAGATGGCCGGTGGCGCGTGGGCGGATGGCGTGGCGAAGGAACTGGAGCGCAAGAAAAATATCGCATCGCAGTTCGACGCATTGCAGGCAGGGCGCGATGCGAAGGGCTACGACGAGCGCCTGCAATCCTTCTACTTCGCGCTCGACCCTGCGCAGGATGGCTACTTCATGAAAGCGCTCGAACCGGATATCGCGCGCAATCGCGATCGTATCCTGAAGCGCGCGCAGGACAGGCTCGCGCAAGCCGATACCCTGTGGCGTCAGTATCGCGACAACGGTGCAATCGAAAGCGGCCAGCGGCTGGACGACAAAGTCACCGACAAGTTCCGCACGCAGGCGCGCCTGCTGTCGGAAGCCAACGGCGATGCGCAGCAAGGCATCCTCATCCACAAGCAACTCAAGGCAGAGTATCCGGCCCAGTGGAACAAGCTCCAGGACGACATCGCCGCCGAGCTGAACCTGCAGCGCAAATCGCTGCAGGAATTGCGCAGCGTGCTGGAACCGGCACTGCTGGATTCCAAACTCGAACTGCTGGGAGCGAACAAGCAATGAGCGCGGTACCGAAAAAGGAAAATCGCCTCACGCCCTTGATGGAAGCGCTGGAGGACCACAGCGCGGAAGGCATCGCCATCCTGAGCGCCGAACCGTGGCGCTTCGCGCAGGCGAGCGTGGTGGCGATGATGGCGCTGGTGCTGGTCGCCTTGCTCTGGTCTTTCTTTGGTCATGCGGACGTGATCGTGACCTCGCCGGGCACACTGATTCCCGATTCGGAAGTGCGCCGACTGTACACGCCGATCGACGGCGAACTGGCGAACCTCTACATGGCAGAAGGGCAGCCGGTATCGAAAGGCGACGTGGTGGCGAGGCTCAATGCGCGCGGCGCGATCGAGGCCGCGACGCAGGCGCTGGAAGCGCAGCTGAAACTCGAAGACGCCGAGCGCGAGTGGAAGCAGTTCCCCGAAAAGAAGGCGCTGATGGAACGCAAGGTCGCGGCGCTCAAGCAGCAGATGGACACGGAAGAGCGCCTGCACCAGCAGCGCATC